>CALXZI010000033.1 GCA_944393205.1 uncultured Alphaproteobacteria bacterium
CCCACGAGACTCTTTAAAATTGCAAAAAAAAAAAAACGGTTTAGAATGACGAGCAAATAGGTATTTTTTGCAGTTTTTAGGAGTTCTTTTAATGAATTTGTTTGATTTTTTTAAGTTTTCCTTTCATGCACACAATGAAATTGCGGACAATGGTGCAGATAAAGTGCTTTCTAGCGGGGAGGAAAATTCTAGCGTACATAAAACGTACGTGAATTTTCTAACTTCGCGTAAAAGGGCTTTAGATGCGCCGTTATACGCAATTTCTTCCGGTAGAAGTATGGTTGAAATGTTGGGGGTGCTGGCGATAATCGGGGTTTTAAGTGTCGGCGCTATCTCGGGCTACTCCAAGGCCATGATGAAGTATAAACTCAACAAACAGCGCGAGCAAATCACGGCTGTGATGTCGGCAATGATAGAATATCAATCCATTATCTCTACAATTACAACAAATGAATCCATCGTACCGACTTTGATAAAACTCAATGCCCTGCCGCCGGAAATGATTATAAATAAAAATTCAACGCATCTGCAAGATGTCCTTGGTTTAAGCATTGCCATCACCAGAGCGGGCAAATCTTGTGTTTACTATACTTTTTATATGACTGATTTTGCCGATGATAACCATACAATATGCCGTAACATATTAGAAAGTCTAAAAGAATATTCCAGTGTGTTATATGCTTTAGGCGTTAATTCCACAACGGCCGAAGATGTGAATCAACAAGATTGGTATTTTTCTCAAAAAATACATATGCTCAATGTCAACACTATGCAAAATGTTTGTGAAAAATGCGATAAATACAGTTGTGGTATTTATGCCATTGTTTGTAACGGCCAATTTTAAATTTTTTGTTGACGCCTGATAAAAGTTGTTGTAGGTTAAGCTTTGTTGTTTTTTAGAGTTTTCAAAGAGAAAAAGATGCTTAACTTGTATATACACATCATCGGCATTATTATCCCCTAGGGGGATGGCATCTTTTTATTTAAATCATAATTTTTCACAATTTAAAACATTAACCAAAAACAGGTATAAAACGATGAAACATTACGCTGAAGTAAAGGCAAAGCCTGACTTTGTCGGGTTGGAAAAAGAAATTTTAAAATTTTGGGAAGAAGATAAGACTTTTGAAAAATCTGTCCACAATCGCGACGGTGCCGCCGAATTTGTGTTTTATGACGGCCCGCCGTTTGCCAACGGCACACCGCACTACGGGCATATTATGGTTTCTTATGTCAAAGACGTGGTCGCCCGTTTTCAAACCATGAACGGCAAAAAAGTGGAACGTCGTTTGGGTTGGGATTGTCACGGCCTGCCCGCCGAGATGTCTGCCGAAAAACAGTTGGACGTTTCCGGACGCAAACAAATTGAGCAATACGGGGTGGAAAAATTTAACGACTTTTGTCGGTCGGATGTCTTGAAATATTCCGGTATTTGGGTAGAAATGTTCAAACGCATCGGCCGCTGGGTTGATTTTGACCATGACTACAAAACCATGGACCTGCCGTTTATGGAAAGTGTGATTAACAACTTCAAACAGCTCTATGACAAAGGGCTGGTGTATGAAGATTATCGCGTTTTGCCGTATTCTTGGGCAGCTGAAACACCCCTTTCCAACTTTGAGGTTAACCAAGGCTATCAAGACAAAACCGACAACGCCATCACCGTCATGTTCAAACTTGAGAACGGTATGAACGCTTTGGTATGGACCACCACGCCGTGGACGCTGCCTTCAAACCTGATGTTGGCCGTCGGTAACGATATTGATTATGCCGTGATGGAAGAAAACGGTCAAAAATATATCTTGGCGGAAGCCCTGCTCGGCCGCTATAAAAAACAACTTGAACACGCGGTCAAAGTCGGTAGCTTAAAGGGCTCCGAATTGGTCGGCTTAAGCTATGAGCCGATGTTCTCGTATTTCAAAAACTTAAAAGAAAAAGGCGCGTTTAAGGTCTTGAGCGGCGAATTTGTTTCCACCGAAGACGGCACCGGCATCGTGCATATCGCCCCCGGTTTCGGTCAAGACGACTTTGAAGCCTGCCGTGCTTATAATGAAAATTTTCCGGTGGTTTGTCCGGTGGACGAAGCCGGCAAATTTACCGCCGAAGTGTCGGATTATGCCGGCAAGCAGGTTTTTGAAACCAACGAACCGATTATGGCTTGGCTTAAAGAACACGGCTTACTCGTTAAGAAAGAACAATACACCCACTCCTACCCGTTTTGCTGGCGCACTGACACACCATTGATTTACAAAGCCATGTCTTCTTGGTTTGTCAAGGTTACCGATTTCCGCGACGAGATGGTTCAGAACAACCAGCAAATCAACTGGGTGCCGGAACACATTAAAGACGGTCGTTTCGGCAAATGGCTGGAAGGCGCGCGCGACTGGTCAATCTCCCGCAATCGCTTCTGGGGCACGCCGATTCCGGTTTGGAAATCGGACAATCCGAAGTTTCCGCGGGTGGATGTGTTCGGCTCGTTAAAAGAAATCAAAGAAAAAACCGGTTTTGAAGTGACCAACCTGCACAAACCTTATATTGACGAAGTGGTGTACCCCAATCCGGACGACCCGTCCGGCCAAACAATGATGCGCCGCGTCAGCGACGTGTTTGACTGCTGGTTTGAATCCGGTTCCATGCCGTACGCACAAGTGCATTATCCGTTTGAAAACAAAGAATGGTTTGAAAATCATTTTCCGGCGGATTTTATTGTGGAGGCTATGGACCAAACCCGCGGTTGGTTTTATACTTTAACGGTTTTATCAACCGCGTTGCACAACAAACCGGCGTTCAAAAACTGTATCTGCACCGGACTTTTGATAGCCGAAGGCGGGCAAAAACTTTCCAAGCGTCTCAAAAACTATCCGGATCCGAATGAGGTCTTGGAAAACATCGGTTCAGAGGCTTTGCGCTGGTTTTTGGTGTCTTCACCGGTGTTGAAAGGCGGCAATTTGGCAGTTGACCAAGAGGGCAAAGAAATCGCCAAAGCTTCACGGCCGGCGCTTATTCCGCTGTGGAACGCTTTTTATTTCTTTACGCTTTACGCAAACGCCGAAGAATATAAAGCCAAGGAGATTTCAACTTCTAACGATGCCATGGACAATTATATTCTTTCCAAACTCAAGCATTTGCGCGATATGGTCAAACATGGGTTGGAAACTTATAATGTGTCTTTGGCAACCGATGAAACGGCGGCATTTATGGAAGTGTTGAATAATTGGTACATTCGCCGCAGCCGCGACCGTTTTTGGGAAGGAAACACACAGGCTTTTGATACGCTTTATACCGTTTTGCTCAATTTGAGCAAAATCTTGGCACCGCTGATGCCTTTTGTCTGCGAATATGTGTTTAAGACCTTAACCGGCGAAGAATCCGTCCATCTGACCGATTATCCGGAACTTGCCGACATCAAAGCCGATGATAAACTGATGATGGAAATGGATTTCTTGCAGGATTTGTGTTCGGCCGGAAAATTCATCCGCGAAGAGAAAAACCTGCGCAACCGCCTGCCTTTGGCAAGTTTGACGCTGGTCGGCGCCGAACTGACAAAAGAATATCAGGATATTGTCAAAGACGAGCTTAATGTCAAAGAAATCAAATTTGACAACAACCTCGCTGCTTATGCCGATAAAAAGCTTTACCTTTACACGCCGCTTTTGGGCAAGACTTTGGGCAAAGACATGGGCGCGGTGATGGCCGCCTACAAACAAGGCATCTGGAGCTTAAACGCCGACGGAACCTTAAATATCGCCGGCAAAACTTTAACGCCTGATTTGTTTGAAGTGCGTCTGGATATGAAAGAAGGCGTTGCCGGACGCGCTTTTGCCGATAACAAAGCCGTGGTTACCTTGGATACCAACGTGACCGACAGCTTAAAACGCGAAGGCATGGCGCGCGACTTTGTCCGAATGGTGCAAACTTTGCGCAAAGACAAAAACTTTAATATTTCCGATCGGATTGAGCTTTGTTGGAAAACCGACGATGCCGAACTGGCATTGGCCCTGAACGAAAACAAAGATTATATTGCCGAACAAGTGCTGGCCGTTAAAGTTGGCAACAATTGCAATGGAGGCACTGCTGACAATATTGAAGGCAAAAATATAACTTTTGACGCCAAAGTGGCTTAAAAGACTTTAACATTAAGCGTTTTTACCGACGACATCCGCTTTTTGTAGCGAATGTCGTCTTTTTAATAAAACACTAGACAAAAAAGAAAAACAATGCTATGATGAGTAACATAGAAGATTAATATTGGCAAATGCTAGATTGAAAATTTTACCGGCGGCAACAGTTTGCCGTTGCATTAAAAAGGACAAAGGAGTTGCAAAGATGTCTGAAGAAAAGAAAAATCCTGAATTAAACTGGACCGAAATGGCAAAAGAATGGGAAGCTGCCGGATTACCCGCGGAAGATTTTCCCAAAGATAATTCTGAAGAATCTTTTAATGCCGCCCGTGAAAAAATCGCCAAAGCAAAAGCCGAATTGGAAGCCCAAAATTCTGCAACCGACGGCAATAAAAACGCAAAAGAAGAAGTTCTTGGAAATGATGAAAAACCTTCTTTAGAAGTTGAGCAAAAAACTGAAGATAAACCGGCGGAAAACACAAATACAGAAGAAAAGGCCGGCGAAGACAGACCGACAATTGAAGTCGTATCGGAGGAGGAAGAAAAGCCTGAACCGGAACTTGAAAATGATTGGATTGAAGAAAAACGCAAATTCTGGGCAAAATATGCCGAAGAAATCGGAAACAAATTTGAAAACGATCCGGCAAAAGATGCCGAAAGCAAAACTTTCAGTTGCGCCTTAACTCAAGATGACAAAAAGGGCGAAGTGAAATACATCGCACCGGATAAAGCGCAAATCAGCAAAGATTCGCATTTGGAAATGTACAGCGGTTTGGTTAAAGACGCCGTGAAAAACAATTTAAGCATTACCTTCGGCAACAGCCTTGATGATAAACAAAAGGCCATGCTTTTGGCTGCATGTTTACTGAACAAAGAAAAATATGCCGACGGCAAAGAGTTAGCTATGGTTAATCCGCCAAAAATTGATTTGGACGCAGAATATTTCAAACAGTTGCCGCAAGATGTTCAAGATATTCTCAAAAATCATGAGGCCCAAAAAGCAGAACAAGAAGAAATTAAAAATCGGTTGGCGAAAGTTAAAGACAAACTTAATAAAAATTCAGAAAAAGCCCGTGATGCCGAAAGCGTCAACGAACGTTATGAAATCCGTAAGGAACAAATCGGCTTGATGCGCCAAGGCATGACGCCGGAACAAGTTTCCGCTCGTCAAGAAAAAGAAGAAGAACGGGAAAAAATTATGGCGGCACGGTTGGGCATCACCGGTGAATATAAAACCAAAAATACTAAAGGCGAAGAACGAATCGTCAAGAAAGAAGAAGGTTTGGAATCTGCCAAAGATTCTGATGGAAATTTGCAGATTTCAAAAGAATTGCAAGATGCTTTAAAACAAAAATACGGCAGATCTGAAGGGAAATAAGCCATGGCTGATACCGGAAATGAATTCTTAAGATTTTTAAAGGCAAATCATCCTGACGATTATTCTAAATTGTCGTCGGATTCAGTTTCCGATTCGTTGGTGAATGCCGTATTTACAAAACATCAATCACATTTTGAAAACTGGCAAAAAGTTCCGGAATGGATACGCAATAAATATGCCGACCGCGTTCCTTCCGATATATTGCAGGCGGCCAGTACCGATCCTAATTTAACCGATGCTGAAATCAGGAATCTGGAAGCCGGACGTTATGGCGGCTCATATTCCGTCAAACCGGATGACCTTAACTTTAAACCGGAAGATTTTGGTGCCATTATGGCCAATGCGCATATTATCGCCGACAAAGGATATTCCGCAGAGGCGGCCTCAAGCTTGGCTTATGCTAAACAAATCCGTCAAAAATTAAAAACCGATCCGTCCTTAAAACTTCCACAGGATCAGAGAAAACAATTATGGCGTGAAACACGTGAAAACGACAGAAAAACCATTAAAAAAGATTGGTGTGAGAATCAGTCGGAAAAAATGGCTGTTCATATCTTAAAACAATTAAACCGCGGTCATATGGATATGGAAACGGCGTTGCCACAATTAGACATGATGATAAAAAATATTAAAGAAAAAAATCTGGAAGATTCTTTTAAGGCATATATCCAAACACCGCAAAGCGGTTTTCAACGCTTGAAACCGGAAGTGAAATCTTTGTTGGCGGATTTGGCCGAAAATAACAATGTTGCTCTGACACAAGACAATGCACAAAGTATTCAACAAATCAGGAACCGCATTGGTAGCAAACAACTTCCAGATTCAACAAACAAACAGCAGGCCGAAGCGGTAAAGCTGATGCGGTTGCGTCAATCATCGCAGTTAGGCAGCTGATTTATTAACGCGAAACACAGTTGTTTCCGCGCCATTTCCATGCCGTGATAATACCGTTTTTGACCCAAAACGTGGTTTGGCAATATTCTTCTACTTCCGTATCGGTTATTACCGTATCGGGGCTCAAGTTATACAGATTCATCATCGGATTGTAAATTATATTTTCTTCACCCCAACCATCATTATAAAAATAATATTCCGACGGATAGTACCAATCATTAATCTTGGTATACGTGATTATTTTTGTATTATCGCTTAAATATTTTTCCGCGCTCGGACGCCCCCAAACGGTCAAAAGTTCATTTTCTTGTTTACCAACCCAGTGCTGCAACCGCTCATCATATTTTTGCGGTGTAGCACAGGCTAATAAAAGCATTGTTACAATCAAACTAAAAGCAATTTTTCTCATTTTATTATCTCCTTTATCAAGAAGATAATCTTTAGCCTGAATTTTTCAATTCAGACTATCGGATATGTTCCTTATTCATCACCGAAAGAACTTCGTCCCAAATTAAGATGCCGATTGACATCCATGCATAAAATGATGCCAAAGCTGGCCATGACCGACAACATTACCGTTCCACCATAGGAAATCAGCGGCAACGGAATGCCTACCACCGGTAAAAGACCTAAAACCATGGCAATGTTGATAAATATGTACATAAAATAATTGGTGTTCAGACCGATAATAACCAATTTACCAAAGTAGCTTGATGTGCGAACAGCGAAAATGTAGCCATATGCAATAATAACCATATTTATTAAAATAATTATCGTACCGCCAATCATGCCAAATTCTTCCGACAACATCGTAAAAATGAAATCCGTGTGTTTTTCAGGCAGAAAATTCAAGTGGCTTTGTGTGCCGTTTAAAAAACCTTTACCAAAGACACCGCCGGAACCTAAAGCAATTTTTGACTGAATGATATGGTATCCGCTGCCCAACGGATCTCTTTCCGGATTAAGGAACGTCAACACACGGCTTTTTTGGTAATCGTGCAAAAAATGCCACGCAATCGGCGCAAAAATCAATCCGGCACCGCCTAATAAAGCAAATTTCCACCATTGTACGCCGACAACAAAAAAGATAACCATGGTCGTAAACAAAAGCATCAGCGCTGTTCCCAAATCTGGCTGAATAATAATTAAAGCAGCCGGAAACAAGGCCATCAAAGCCGGTGCAATAACACCGCGAATGCTCTCAATTTTATTTAACGTGCAACTATGAAAATATTTTGCCAACGCTAAAACCATGGCTATTTTCATTAATTCGGAAGGTTGTAATTTAAAAAGTTTTAAATCTATCCAGCGCTGCGCCCCCATGCCGACATGACCGCCAATCTCCACGGCAATCAGCAAAAGCAACACCAAAAAATATGCCATATAAGAATATTTGAGATAAATACGCACGTCAATTAAGGCTAGCGCAAGCATAATTCCCAAAGCAAAGCCAAAACGCACCATTTGGCGATAGGCCCAAGGCGACCAGTTACCGTTGGCCGCCGAATAAAGCGTTATAACGCCGATGGCTGCCAATAAAATAATGCAAAACACATAACCAAAATTAATGTTAAAGAATTTCTCCTTTAGCGATAAATTGCGACTTTTAAACCCTGCCTCATAATATTTATACATTTGCTTAACCCATTTTATATATTCAGACGCAATGCCTCTTGCAATATTTTAGAAGCAATCGGTGCTGCCACTCCCGAACCAGAAGATCCGTGTTCAACGACCACAGCCACGGCATAATGCGGATTGTTTTGCGGCGCATAACCGACAAACAATGCATGATTGCGCAAACGCCATGGTAAATCTTCGTCTTTCATGACACCTGATTCCCGTTCTTCCATGGTGATACGTCGCACTTGAGTGGTGCCGGTTTTTCCGCCCATTTTTACACCATCAAGGTCAAAGGCTGCGCCGGCAGCCGTTCCTTTTTTGTTGTTAACGACTTCAAACATTCCTTTTTTCACAATATTTATATTTTTGCGGGATATCGGTAATTTTTTGATTTTACCTTTTTCTTTTAAGGAAAGTTTCATAAAACTCGGTGTAATGCCGTAGCCACCGTTTACTACACGTGAAATCATTACCGCCAACTGCAACGGTGTTGACAACACATACCCCTGACCGATGCCGGCAATAACGCTTTCGCCTTGTTGCCACTTTTCACCGTATCTTTCTATTTTCCAAGCAGAATCCGGTATCAATCCGTCACGCTCATTATCCAACGTGATGCCGGTCTTATGCCCCATACCTAACATTCGCGCCATAGCGGCAATTTTTTCAATTCCCAACTGCAGAGCCACTTCATAAAAGAAAATATCACAAGAATTTTTTAAGGCCTCCACAACATTTTGCTTACCATGCCCCCAATGACGCCAGCAATGAAACACATGGTTGCCCAATGGCATGGAACCCGTGCAATCAAAAACTGTATTTTCATCAATAATCCCTGCCTCCAAAGCTGCTAAAGCCACTACTATTTTAAAAGTTGACCCCGGTGAATATTGTCCGGAAACCGCTTTGTTGGTTAATGGATGGCGTTCGTTTTCCAACAAAGCGTTCCAATCTTTATGCGAAATACCAGTGGTAAAAAGGTTAGGATCAAAAGATGGAACCGACACAAACGCTAAAATTTCGCCGCTATGAACATCAAGCACAACCGCCGCACCGCTTTCGGTACCAAATGCATCTTGAGCAAATTTTTGCAGGCGGCTATCAATGGTTAAATGTAAGTCTTCTCCGGGGATTCCTTTGTCTCTTTCAATTTCTTTCATAACCCGACCATAGGCATTAACTTCCAATTTAATATCACCAGCTTGACCACGTAAATCTTGTTCATAAGTTTTTTCCAAACCAGATTTACCAACTTTAAAACCCGGAACCATTAACAAGGGGTCATTTTTGGCATCTTCTTCTGAAACGGCGCCGACATAACCCAAAAAATGCGCCGTATAATCGCCCTGCGGATATGTTCTGTTCAAGCCTTCATTGATAAAAACTCCCGGCAGATATGGCGCATTTAACAGCAAAGAAGACACTTCTTCCCAAGTTAAATTGTCTTTTATTTTGACGGGAACAAATTTTTTATTATTATAAATGTCTCGTTTGATTTTATTTTCCTCATCATTACTTAACGGAATGATTTTTTTAAATCCGTTTAACGTTTCCTCCAAATCGGGTGTTTGTTCAGCAATTATCAGAGCTTGAAAGTTTTGCTCATTGGTGGCTAAAACTACGCCGTTGCGATCGTAGACCGAACCGCGCGGCGGAACCATAACCCGCGATGAAATACGATTTTCATCAGCCAAAACTTTATATTTATCACCTTGATAAACTTGCAAATAATAAAGACGGAAAATCAACATCAGCAACAAAACAAATGCACCGACTGCCACAATCATCGTCCGCCGTAGCAAAATCTTTCCTTTATCGTTATCCCTGTTCATAGACAACCTCTTCAGCCAGATAACGATTTTGGATAAAAATGTTTAGGCGGGCAATTAACGGATAAAGGCATACTGTTGCCATATAACCGACAAAGATGTTGCCAAACGCCAAAAAGCGGCTATAAAACACCGACGCCAACAACCATTTGATAACAAATGCCAAAAAAGATACCAAAGCAAACCCTGCCCAACTTACGGCAAACGGCTTCATATTAACATAGCTGCTGGAGGCGCTGCTTAAAACAAAAATAAATATAAAAACAAAGCTGTTTAAGCCAAACGGCACGGCGCTTAAGCTGTCTGCAATCAATCCCAAGACAAAGGCTGATGCTGCTCCAAACAAATCCTGACGGTAAAGCGCCCAGAAATATACACAAATCATACCTAAATCCGGACGTAAAAAGCGCGACAAAGGAAGATGCACCGGAATGTAAATAATCAAAAGCAAAAAGATGGAGCATAACAAAGGCAAAAATCTCTTAAGATGATTTCCAAGAAATTCCGTCAAGGTTTCATCCATTTTATTTTTCCTCCTCGCTCGTTATTCTTTTAACATCATCATAAATGCCGTAATTTACTATCCGAACATATTCCAAACGCGGAATGTCCGTGATGGTCTCCACATCAATTTCATCTTCGCCGATACGGCTGACAATCCCAATCGGCAAACCGGCGGGAAAAATTCCAGCAACACCGGAAGTAACTAACATATCTCCGGTTCTGATATCAGCATCCAATGAAGTAAACAACAATTTTGGAATTGTGGTGTTGTCGCCGGATAATATACCACGTTCGCGGCTACGCTCAACAATAACCGGTATTTTAGAGTTAATGTCCGTAAATAACAATATTCGGACATAATGGCCGCTGACAGCTTCTATACGGCCAATCACACTTTCAGAACCCAAAACAATTTGCCCTTCTTGAACATCGGCATCTTTATCAATGTAAGCAATCAGCGAGTGGGAAAAACCATCACCTTCTTCTGCGATGATTTTGGCGCTTACAAATGTAGCTTCCGGCGGCGGCGTGTAATTTAACAAACCGGATAAAAGTTTGTTTTCCATTTTCAGCGTGCGTACTTGATTTTTTAACAGTGTCATTTCAAGATTTTCTTTTTTTAGTTGTTTGTTTTCCTTATAAACACGAACAACATCCTTGATTGTGCCATAACCATCATAAACAAGTTGCGCCGGCAACTGTACCACTTTAATAAGCGGATTAAATATTAAAAAAGCGGTATCGGTAACTTTATTTAAAAGCATAATATCCGCCTTGCTTAACATCATTAAAGCCAAAGCGGATATAAATAGTGCGGCAATTAACAATTTGCGGGCAAAAAGCCTGAACTGGCTTAATTGTATAAACAGCACACGGCGACGTTTCATCTTGATAAAACCTCCTAAAAAAACGCCCCGCTTGTTTAATACATGGTGGACAACACACTCTTTAATTTATCAATATTATCCAGTGCTTTTCCGGTACCTTTGGCCACACAAGCCAGAGGCTCTTCCGCCACGGACACCGGAAGCCCTGTTGCGTTGCGCAAAACCTGATCAAGCGAGGTCAGCAACGCACCGCCGCCGGTTAAAACAATACCCTTGTCAACAATATCAGCCGCCAATTCCGGAGCCGTATTTTCCAAAGCGACCTTAACAGCTTCCACAATTGCCGCCACCGGTTCCGATAATGCATCGGCGATTTGACGTTCGTTAACCTCTATTTCCTTGGGAACGCCATTCATCAAATCACGCCCTTTAATTTCCATGGTGCGACCGTCGCCTTTGGCCGGCGGGCAAGCACAGCCGATTTCTTTTTTGATGCGTTCGGCGCTACTCTCACCAACCAACAAATTCATATTACGGCGGATGTAAGAGATAATAGCACCGTCCATTTTGTCGCCGCCAACTCTGACCGAGCGAGCATAAACAATGCCGCCCAATGACAACACAGCGACTTCGGTCGTTCCGCCGCCAATATCAACCACCATGGAACCTGTTGGTTCCGTCACAGGAAGTCCGGCGCCGATTGCTGCAGCCATCGGCTCTTCAATCAACCAAACTTTGCGCGCACCGGCAGCTTCAGCCGACTCCTGAATAGCGCGACGTTCAACCGCCGTTGAACCAGATGGTACGCACACGATAATCATCGGTGTGGCAAATGTGCGCCGATTATGAACCTTTCGGATGAAGTATTTTATCATTTCTTCCGCAATTTCAAAATCCGCAATAACACCATCTTTTAAGGGACGTATGGCGTGAATATTGCCGGGTGTGCGGCCCAACATCTGTTTGGCTTCATTACCGACGGCCAAAACCTGTTTTTTGCCGCGGAATTCTTCAATCGCCACCACGGACGGCTCGTTTAAAACAATACCGCGGCCACGCACATATACCAAAGTGTTGGCCGTTCCCAAATCAATCGCCATATCCGCAGAAAGCAAACCCATTAATTTTGAAAACATTTAAAACTTCTCCGTGTTAACACATTAATAATTGATAACTTTTTATTACTTTCTCGGGAAATGTGCAATATTTTTTTCTACAAAATCACATATAATCAACAATATTTTTACAATTCCCTATTTTGACGCGGTGTTGTATTTATCCCCACGAGACTCTTTAAAATTGCAAAAAAAAAAAACGGTTTAGAATATCGGGAAAATAGGTGTTTTTTGCTTTTTTAGGAGTTCTTTTGATGAATTTGTTTGATTTTTTTAACTTTTCCTTTCATGCACACAATGAAAGAACGCAAGCAGATGCGGCTCAAAGAATTGCGGAGAATGGTGCAGATGCGAAGCCTTGTTTGAACGACGTGTACAAAATAAGTACACGAGTGAGAAGAAGGCAAGCAGATGTGCCATTATGCGGGCGTTCCATGGTGGAAATGCTCGGCGTGCTGGCTATAATCGGCGTGCTTTCTGTCGGCGCCATTTCCGGCTATTCAAAAGCGATGATGAAGTATAAGCTTAACAAACAAAACGAGCAAATCGGATATATTATTGATCAGCTTCAAGTTTTGAATCTAAATCTGTCCAAAGAAAACTTTTCAAATTCCCCTACTAATGTACTGGAAAAATTAGGGATTATTCCTGCCGAAATGATTTATGCCGATGGTATTTACGATGTGTTCGGTAACCAAATATCCCTTTTTGTCAGCTCCTCAAATTTTCAAATACTGGTACCTTATGATTCTTTTGATGTATGCTTAAATCTTATTAATATCGCCAAAGCTCGTAGTGATTACATTTGGCAAATTAATTTGCGCACGACTTCTGAAGATGATTATGGTTATCAAAATCGCACCATGGGCGATAAATACTGCGGAAGCACCTATCCATGCATTCGGGATATGAGCATAGACGATGCCAAAACATTTTGCGATGCTTGTAATATTGAAAACGTGACTGAATGTAAGTTTAGCTATATGATAGGTTATCAAGAATAAGGAGGTATCACATATACAAGGAAACGCCGTCTAGGCAGAGACGGCGTATAGAACAAAAGGTGAGTGAGTATAAG
>CALXZI010000034.1 GCA_944393205.1 uncultured Alphaproteobacteria bacterium
TCTTCACAGGTTCCTTAAATATACAGACTTCTCTCACTATATGCTGCCTGTATATCCTCTCTATATCCTTATATACTCTTTTCTATAGCCACCAGCTTATTCCGCGCCGGTGATGACGTGTATAATGCAGGTTTATTTAATTGTCAATAAGAAAAAATATATTTTTTTTAAAAAAATGCAGATTTTTAACAACCCATTAAAAACACGTCATAAAAAAATATGTTTTGAGCTTATTTAATGTGATAATGTTTTGTTTATAACATAAATATATATCATTTTGCAATATAGAAAAATTGTCATAACCTTTCAGACGAATCTAAAATTAGATGAATTTGTTTATGATTTATTTGTAATTTTGCTTGATAATCTTTATTTGTCTTGATAATCTTTATTTGTACTATATTATATATAGTGTTTTTTAATTTTTTATGGAGGAAACAATAGCTATTGAATTACGCAATGCGCCAGTACGGGAAGATGACGGACCACGCATTAACGAGGCCATTAAGGCAAAACAAGTTCGTCTGATTGACGAATCGGGAGAAAACAGGGGAATTGTTACAATTACTGAAGCTTTACATATTGCTGACGAAGCCGGATTGGATTTAATTGAGATTTCACCACAGGCCAATCCGCCGGTTTGCAAAGTTTTGGACTATGGTAAGTATAAATATGAAGTTCAAAAACGTAAAAATGAAGCCAAAAAAAACCAAAAGGTTGTTAATATCAAAGAATTAAAAATAAGGCCGGCTATTGATGTGCATGACTATGAAGTCAAAATCAAACAAGCTAAAAAGTTCTTGAGCCAAGGCGATAAAGTTAAGTTTACAATGCGTTTCAAAGGGCGTGAAATGAGCGCCAATGATTTGGGCAAAGAGGTCTTAAACAAAATTATTGATGATTTAGATTTAATCGGTAAAGTAGATTCCGAACCCAAGCTTGAAGGGCGGCAAATGACCATGATGATTGTTCCGGTTTAAACATCGCAATAAAAAAACACCCCGAAACAAAAGTTTCAGGGGTGTTTTTTTAATTAAAATCGCAAACCTCAAAAGAATCAAAAGAATCACCGCTAGGTAAAATATATTTACCACTGTCACCATAAACAATGCCATGAAAGCGTGATAGCTGCACGTGACTACCTAATGCAAAAAAGTCTTCCCTATATTCCGGTTTACGGAGAATACCGAGGAACACCCTTCCGGGGAGTTTTACGATTTCATCGTAACCTCGTATTACCCTTTTGCCAAGCGGCGACAAAAGATTTTTTTTGCCATTGATTTCGTAAATATACCATCCTTTTGCCGGCTCATTGTTTTCGCAAATCCTTATGTTATCATCTATCAATTCTTTATCATTCGTATACAAGGTATACTTTTGGTCATGATAGGCGATAAAACAATTTGCATTGGGCGAATCATATACACGATATTTATCTCCTTCTTCAAAAGAAAAACAAAAGTTTCCCGAAGGGTCATAATAACTGATAGTTTTGCCCCTTTGCACGACATAAGCGTAGCTTTGGAGTTTGAAGATTTCGTCAGCATTTTTTACAGACGGTATCCCATCGGCGGTATACATTGTCACCTTTCCGTCGGATTTGATTTTAAACGAACCGTCCGGATAAAAATGGATGTTTTGCGAATCGGTTATTTTAGCGAGTAAATTAAAATTTTTATCATAAAAATACCGATATCTATCGCCTAGCGGATTAATGCAAACTATGCCATTGGGATAAAAATGCCATCTTCCGGCTTCTTTTTTTACGATTTCATGTTTGGCATTGCGGGCTATCATAAAAACCCCTTTTCGGTAAAAATAATAATCTCCGGCGCAAACAATGTTTGATAGATTGGAATCTATCAAATTTCCGTTCAGATCATAAATTTTTCCGCAGTCAATCGGGCAACCGTTCTCATCTTGAAAGATTCTGTTATCTGCAATAAATCCATAAGGAAAATAAGCAGGAAATGCAGGAAACTTCGGATCCCATACCGACGTTACCAAAACTTCATGATTATTATTGCAAAAATACGCTCGTTCTTGAGCGCAATACGCGTAATAATCTTTTGAAAGCTGTTTGACATAATCCACTTTTTCCGCAATCAAGTTGCCGTTAAAATCATACAACTCGTAAACAACATTTTGCTTACAAACGCCGTAAACAGATTCATACAGATAAATTATTTGCCCAGCTTTTAATGAAAGCTCTTGATTTTCGCCTGTAAAGACCCGTGTTTTGTCATTGATTTCTATGCGCGCGCTTAAATCTTTTGAAATATCAATATTTTCAGCGTGTGAACAGATCAGACACACTCTCTCCATATCATAAACATTAAAATCAACCGTTGAAAAACCGGTTATCAGATAACGCTTGGCAGCACAAACCGTGTACAGTACTGTTTCTTCCCGCAAATCGGCCGGCATGTTTTTCAGATAATTTAAAAATTTTTCCATACTTAATAATTTGATTAAAAATTTGATCTGCCGCCATCTTAAATATTTTTTAAAATTTATCAACAAGCGTTTTTATAAAGAACTGCCTTTCAATTTTTAAGCACACAACCTTAAGGCGGTAATTTATCCCCACGAGACTCTTTAAAATTGAAAAAAAAAAAAACGGTTTATAATTCCGTAGAAATTGACGTTTTTGTTGTATTGAGAGGAAATTATGCGGGAAAGAACCAAAAACGAACGGCTGAAGAATGGTACAGATGCGAAGCCTTGTTTGAGCGACGTGTACAAAAGCGGTACACGAGCGAGAAGAAGGAAAGCAGATGCGGCATTATGCGGGCGTTCCATGGTGGAGATGTTGGGCGTGCTGGCTATAATCGGTGTGCTTTCGGTCGGGGCGATTTCCGGCTATTCCAAAGCTATGCTTAAATACAAGCTCAACAAGCAGGCGGAAGCAATGAACCTGCTGTTAAACAACGCCATGCAGTTGCGGCCGCCCATGCCGGATGAGGGAGATACCTTTTATTCCGAATTGTTAAGTAAGTTGAATTTGCTACCGGATGGCATAGTACTACATCCATCTGATACGACCTATCTACGGGATATGTTTAACAACGGCATCTGGTTTTACGCACAATATCCAAAAAGTTATGGTTTAGGATACAGATTTGATACCGGTGGCGACCGCAAAGAAATCTGCCGCAATCTTATCAATGTTTATAAAGCCTATGCCGATGAATTACACTTTATTACGACTGATTGGCATTATACGTCCGAAGACACCGGCGAAGAAGGAAGTGAGAACTTTGGTCGTTATTATGGCAATGGGTATTGCACGGACGGACGGCAATGTATCAAAGACATCACGCTTAATGATATTGACACGCTTTGCAACCATTGTGCCGAAAATGCCACTGAATGCCGGTTTTACGCTTCTTGGTATTAAAAATCAGTATATTTTTCTAACACCGGTTTAAATAATTCAACAACCTGTCGATATACATCTTTTTTGAAGTAAATTATCCGTTCCGGCGCCTCATCTATATCTATCCATTCCCAAGCTTTAAATTCCGGCTGCTTGGTTTTTACGTTGATTTCCGAATCGTCGCCGTAAAAATATAAAAGGCTCCAAAACATATCCTGACCAAGACTATCTATACCGCGGCGCAACATCTGCCGGCGCACCGAACCGGGAAAGTCATAGCGCAGCGGCTTGGTTAAAGTCTTGATCACTTTAACCGACTTGATTGATGTTTCTTCATACAATTCACGAACAGCCGCCGCCGCGGATTCCTCTTTCTTCATGATACCGCCTTGCGGAAACTGCCATTGATTATCGTGTTTGCCGACGCGCGCACAAACCAAAACCTTTTTATCGCGGTTAAAAACGATAACGCCGGCGCATTTCCGATAATAGGGCATTACTTATCCTCTCTGGTTTTTGTGTTCTCTTCATCCGGCAAAGATTTTTGCCCATTGTACAAGCTCAAAGCTTTGACCAAATCCAACGCCCGAATCAGTTGATAATCACTGATTTTTTCGGCACTGTCATCTTTGTTTTTTTTGTCGGTTTTCTTGTTTGCATCTTCTTCGTTTTTCAAGGCACCTTGCAAATCGGCTTCCGTAATATTTAAACCGTATGATTCCAAAAGTTCCACTTTCGCCGGTTTAACGACGATGTCCGGCTCAATGCCCTTGGCTTGAATAGAGCGGCCGGAAGGCGTATAATAACGCGCCGTCGTAATGCGCATGGCTCCATATTCACCTAATGGAATGACAGTCTGCACCGAACCCTTACCGAAAGATTTTTCGCCAATAACAATTGCGCGGTGATGATCTTGCAAAGCACCGGCCAAAATTTCAGACGCCGAAGCCGAACCTTCATTAATGATGACGACAATCGGCAAATTTTTAGCAATATCTCCTTGTTCAGCCGTGTATTTTACCGTGTCTTCCTCATTGCGAGAACGCGTGGAAACAATTTCTCCTTTATCCAAAAACAAATCTGAAACCGTTACCGCCTGATCCAACAAGCCACCCGGATTGTTGCGAACATCAATAACTATACCGGCAAGTTTGTCTTTCAACTTCTTTTTGGCATTACTGACCGCCTTGGCAATTTCTTTATCATTTTCTTCAGCAAAGGAAGATATGCGGATATAAAGCACGTCATCGTTTTTGATTTCGGTTTTGACCGACTGAATTTTTATTTCTTCTCTCTTTAAGGTAACGTCAAACGGTTTTTCGTTGGCACGGCGGATTGATAATTTTACCTTGGTGCCGATTTTTCCGCGCATTTTGCTGACGGCATCGTTTAAATTCATACCAATAACCGTTTCACCGTCAATATGCGTGATGTAATCACCGGCTTTAATACCAGCTTTATAAGCAGGTGTATCATCAATCGGAGAAACAACCAGCACCAAACCGTTATCCATCGTTACTTCAATGCCCAAACCGCCGAATTTACCTTTGGTTTGCTCGCTCATATAAGAAAAATCATCCGTGTCCAGATAGCTGCTGTGTGGGTCTAAAGATGTCAACATACCGTTGATGGCAGATTCTATCAATTTTTTATCAGTGACTTCTTCCACATAAGACGCTTTGGCGCGCTCCATAACTTCGCCAAACAGATTGAGCATTTCATACGTATCCGGTTCTTTGGCTTTTTTATCCGCGGCAAAAGCTGCGCTGGTAGCAACACATAAGACCGATAAAGCTAATATTGTTTTCTTCAACATCTTTGTTTCCCATCTAAAAAAGTTTTTTTTATTTATCCGCCCAACCACGGTGCCGGATTGACCGGACGTTGGTCTTTGCGGATTTCCATATAAAGCTTTGGCGAATCGGCATCCGGCATAACACCGACCGGCTCGCCGGCCAAAACCATCTGTCCGATTTCGGCATCCACCGAGTTCATGCCCGCCAACAGCGAAACATAGCCTTGGCCATGGTCAATAATAATTAAATTGCCGTACCCTTTAAACGGGCCGGAAAAAATGACTGAACCATCGTATGGCGATATAATCTGCGCCGAGGCTCTGGTTTTGAAAACTATGCCTTTGGCGGTAACACCTTTGGAAAGTTCCTGACCATACGAGGTTACGATTGCACCGCGCGCCGGACGCGTCAGTTTGCCTTTGGCTCCGGCAAAATTCAAACTATTCTTTTTTATACTCTGCGGATCTATATTTATCAAGTCCACATTTGTCATTTCGTCATCTGCAGGCGCAAACTCTTCACCGACGGCAAGCCCTTCTCCTTCACGAGCGGCAGCCATCCGCCGTTGTTGCTCTTCTTCAAGCCGGCGCTGTTCTTCAAGCGCACGCTCGCGGGCGGCACGGCGGATTTCTTCTTGGCGGCGGCGTTGAATTTCTTTGTCGTGCTCCAATTTTTCCATCAAATCACGCAGGTCTGAAGCCTCTGCAGCCAGCTTTTGCGCCTCTTGCTGCACTTTGGCGCTTTCGCCTTCAATTTTTTTGCGAACAGCCGCTTTGGCAGCAGACATTTTCTTAATATTTTTTTGTTGTTTTATCAGCGATGCTTTTTGCGCAGTTAATTCTTTTAATTTCTTTTCCACCTCTTTTTTTTGCGCCGCGATGCCTTCTAAATCTTGTTTGATTTTTGCGGCCTTATCATTTAAATACGGTACACTTTCCCGCAGCAAAATCGCACTGCGGATAATCTCAACCGGTGACAAAGGTTGAACCAACAATGATTCCGTCGGATGCAGCGCCATATTTTCCAACGAAGCTAAAATTTCCGCCAAATTCGCATATTCACGGGCAAATTCATCTTGCGTCACTTTTAGCTTGTTTTCCAAAAGCTGCAGTTCTTCCTCCATGCGGGTGGTTTTTTCTTCATCATCCTGAAGTTTGCGGGCGGCGGCTATCATTTTTTTGTTCATTTTCGCCATTTCAAGGCTTAATTGCACGGCTTGCGCCTGAAGTTTTTTGTGTGCCATTTGCCGTGCTCGGGCTTTTTGTTCAGCGGCCTCAACTTGTTTTGCGGAAATTTCGGCGGCATATACGGAAGTGCTTGCTGTGTTAAACAGCAATAAAACCAATCCGATATATACCGCCGTTTTAAACATCATTTTTCCAACAATGATTTTCCGGTCATTTCCACCGGCTGTTTAATGTTGAGTAAATCCAACAAGGTTGGCGAAATATCTGCCAAACGACCGTCTTTCATGCTTTTGACTTCTGCCGGCGCATTATACAACACCGCCTGCACTTTGCCGACCGTGTGCGCAGTGTAAGGCTCGCCGGTCTTTTCATCAATCATTTTCTCAACATTGCCATGGTCGGCCGTTACCAACAGAACACCTCCGGCGTCTTTAATGGCTTTCATCACGCGGCCGAGATTTTCATCAACCGCCGCCACCGCTTTTAACGCGGCAGACATAATACCGGTGTGCCCAACCATGTCACCATTGGCAAAATTGCAAATAATGACGTCAAAGCGTTTGTTTTCAATGGCGTCAACCAATTTGTCGGTCACTTCATAAACGCTCATCTCTGGCTTTAAATCATAAGTTGCGACTTTCGGACTCGGAATAAGAATCCGACTTTCGCCTTTAAATTCACGCTCTTCGCCGCCGTTAAAGAAGAAAGTAACATGAGCATATTTTTCGGTTTCAGCAATGCGTAATTGGGTTAAACCGTGTTCGGAAATTACTTCGCCAAAGATGTTAGTCAGTGCCTCGGGGGCAAACAATGTTTTCATGAAACGGTTGTGATCAACCGAGTATTCTGCCATGCCGACGGAAATGGCAAAAGCAACCGTCTTTTGTCGGGCAAAACCGCCAAACTCTTTATCCGACAAGGCGTACAAAATTTCACGGGCGCGGTCGGCACGGAAGTTTGCCATCAAAACAGCGTCGCCGTCTGCGGCGCCTTGATAATCGCCGACAACACACGGGACAACAAATTCATCGGTGACGCCTGCCGCGTACGATGCCTTAATAGCCTCATCTGCCGTGGCATAGCGTTTGCCGGAGGCCGAAACAATATTGTTATAAGCGGCTTCAACCCTATCCCAACGTTTGTCACGATCCATGGCGTAAAAGCGACCGGACAAGGTGGCGATTTTTACATTTTTTAAATCAGACGTTGCTTCTTCAAATTCTTTTAAGAAGCCCTCTGCCGATGAAGGCGGCGTATCACGACCATCCAAAAAGGCATGAACGGCAACCGGAATGTTATGGCCGCTTAAAATTTTTGCCAGCGCCACAATATGATTTTGATGCGAATGAACACCACCAAGGGACATCAAACCCATTAAGTGACATGTTCCGCCGGTCTTTTTTAATGTATCTATCAATTCAAGCAAGATCGGATTGGAATCCAATGTGTGATTGGCTATTGCCTGATCAATTTTGGGCAAATCCTGCATGACGACGCGGCCGGCGCCCAAATTCATGTGGCCGACTTCGGAATTTCCCATTTGCCCATCCGGCAAACCGACGTTTAAGCCGGAAGTTTCTATAAAAGCGTGCGGGCAGGTTTTTAACAACTCATGCCAGTTGGGCGTGTGCCCTTCTTCAATAGCGTTGTCTTTGGTGATTTTTTCCCGATAGCCCCAGCCATCAAGAATTAAAAGCATAACAGGTTTTTGCATTCTTTTTTCCTTTGTTTTACATCTTATTTTTAAACTTCCTTTATTATATATAATAAAACTTAACAGAAAAGTACTATTTTTTATGAAAAATTTTTATGTGGAAAGTTTTGCGTTGACAGAATCCGCACAAGATTTTAAACTTTGGGCAGTTTGATGCTTTTTCAAGGATATTGCCATGAAAATGAGAGCCGGTGCTTTAGCTTTTGTTTTGTTGTTTTCATTTGACGCCGCCGCACAAAGATTTGAATACGAATATGAAGGCACGTTGCGCGGGCTTGCCGGCTATGCTTATCCGGCCGAAAAATATCGTAGCGGGCAAAATCGTTTTCATGCGCCGGCTTACGGTAATTTAAAGAATGCCCTGACTTACCATTTTGACGAAGATACATCCCTTGAACTATCCGCCGGACTTAAAGCTAAAACCGGCAGCAATTTGGATAATTATAATCAAGGTCGTTGGGGCGAAGAAATTTACGGGCGCTTTTCTTCCGTTTACGGTGATTTTTATTTCGGGCAAATGCCAAACGCCGCCGCCATGCTCGGTGTTACGCGTCCAAATCTTCCCGTTTGGCAACCGACACCGACGGAATTGGTTGATTTTATCGGTAATCCAAACTGGCAACAGCACAACCGGCGCAAATACTACAACACATTAACCTCAACAGCTGTTGATACGGACGGCAGTTCGCTTAAATTTACTTACATGACGCCGGAATTTTTTGGCACAACGCTGGCTGTTACTTATACGCCGGAAAACAACGCCAATGATGGACTGACCAGCAAATTTTCACCTTATTATAAAGAAAGCGCGTACAGTGTTACGCTTTATAACCAACATTCTTTTGCGTTTGCGGACACGGAAATTTATTTCAGCTTTGCCGATTTTGAAAAAAGCCACCAAGAATACGCCGGCGGGCTCTCTGTTTATCGCAAAGGGTGGACGGCTTTTGCCTCTTATCGGCAAACCGAGACAACCGGTCACGATTTTCCGATTGCTGCACAAAATATTTCTGCCAATATGCCGGCTTATTTTGACAGTTTTCGCAACGGTTATGCTTGGAATGTCGGCTTGACTTATGAATGGGCGCTTATCACATCCACAATTTCTTATTTTGAGTCTCAAAGCGACGATACACAAGCTGCGAATCGGCTTGTTAACTGGCACACCGGTATCAAACCTTACAAGCATCTCGGTTTTTATTTTGGGTTGGGGTATGCCGATTTCAAAGCCGGAAACCATCAGGACGAAAGCGGCAACCGCGGCGGGTTTGGCTATATCGGCGCGGAAATAAGTTTTTAGGAGAATGTTATGCCTAATATTACCATTTTATCAGATAATGAAAAGTTTTTGGAAGATTTAACCGAACAGATTTCGCTCTATGCGCCGGAATATGCCGGAAACATCAACCTTGCCGGCGCCGTTCCGGATGTTATTGTGCTTGATGAAAAAGCAGATGATATCAATGTCTTGAAAAAAACATATCCGCACACTCCTATTTTTATTTTAGAGCCAAAAGAAAGTGAAAAACAACCTGATACAACTTTAATTAAACATGAGATAAAACCGTTAGTTTTAACCTCTTTTATTAATAAGCTGCAAGCGGCGGTTAATCTGGCGGCAAATTCCGAGGCCGGACGTTTGACTTTCAATGATTACGAATTGCGACCGGCCAATAAAGAGATTTTGAATTTACGCAACAACGAACTTGTCAAGTTGACGGAAAAAGAAGTGGCAATCATTCAATATCTTTATAAAATCAAAGGGCGAATCGTGTCTAAAAACGAACTGTTGCAAGAGGTGTGGGGATATCGTCCGGATGTAACGACACATACGATTGAAACTCATATTTACCGCTTGCGGCAAAAAGTGGAAAAAGACAACCCCAAAGCACAACTAATCACTACCGAAGATGGCGGCTATGCTTTGAAAAGATAATTTTGCCGGCAGCAAAGATGATAAACTTAATTTTGTTTAATGACCGGATTTTCAAATCTCGGTTCTTCACGCGGCAAAGGTGAAGGTGTGAGTTTGCTTTCAATACTTAAAAGCGTACTGTTGATGGACATTAAGAGATAAAGCAGATAAAAGATAAATAAAAACAGCACTAAACCTCCTATTAAAAAACCGACACCCAAAGCAAGACTTACGCTCATATAGCTCAAGCTGCTGATGCCCAAGACTATTAAATATAACCAAGCGCACAAATTAATCATAACATTACCAAATTGGACAACAAATTTTTGCATTTTCTCCTCCTTTTGACGGTTAAAATGTTGGTTTCATTTTATAGCAAAATATCTAAAACACAACGCTTTTATAAAAATTTTGATAATTTGTAAAAAATATTTTTGTACAAAAAAATGATTTAAATGGCATAAAATTTATGGTAGTATGTTTTTTGTCATTAATTCTAAATTTTAATAATTATGTTAATCTTTTTAGGAGGGAAAGCCCCCATGGACAGAGAAAGACCCATCATCGCAACATTGTTAGGCGTTGAGAGCGGCATGTATGAAACCAACGACAGCTACTGCGAAGCAATAGAAGAGGCTGGCGGTATGCCCGTTCAGTTGGAGTTTGTTGAGGTTTACAAAAGACTCAAGGAACTGAAACCAGATGGTATTCTGCTTCCGGGCGGCGCTTTCAAAACACCTGATTGCTGGTACGGCATTGAAGGCGGTGATGATGAAATCAATCCCCGCACACGAGCATACATAGACATGCTTGATTATGCCGAGGAATATGGACTGCCAACGCTGGCCATATGTGCCGGCATACAGTTGCTGGCCGTAAGATGCGGTGCTCTGCTTATCCCTAAAATAGAGGGTCATAAAGTGACCGGTGACGCCGCTCACACTATTCGGATAGCAGAAAATTCGCGGTTGGCAAAAATCATCGGACAACGAGAAATCGTTGTCAACTCTCGCCACAATGAGGCTATCAATCCCAACTCTTTGGATGATGACCTGATTGCAACAGCAGTGGCCGATGACGGCACAATTGAGGCCGTGGAGTTAAAAAACGGCTGGAACGATTTCGTTATCGGGATACAGTTTCATCCTGAAAATCTCGCTAATCACGGTGATGAAACAATTAAACGCCTTTTTAGAAGTTTTATTGAGGCGGTAAAAAATTAAAAGAAATGGCGCTCTTAAAAAAAGAGCGCCATTTTTAATTTTAATTTTTTTACCGAAGACTCAAAGGCGGATATTTTTCCGTCCGCGCTTCCGGCAATTCATAATGCCACCATTCATGCATGCGCGGCACCGGAACCAGACCGATACTTTCCATCAAGCGGCGAAGCTCGTCTCTGTTCCGAATAGCTTCCGCAATGCTTTCGTCTTGATAAAGGTGTGAGGCTTTTTTGAGATACTCAAAGAAACCTTTTAAATTTCCGGCCTGCACCTCTTTTGCATATTTTGCATCATATGCGTCCACTTGCGTAGGATAGGCAAATTCATTACCATCAGCATCCAGCAGTGCCACGTCAACCGCTGTTGCACGGCAGTGCGGCGATTTTGACGGCTCAGGAATAAAAAAGCCATCCTGCGGGATGAGAGCAAACAGTCTCTTGTGTGCCTCAACCGGTCGCCATGCATCATAAATTTTGAGACGATAGCCGGTTTTATCCAGATAAGGTATCAGCCTTTTTAGGGCTTCCCACAGATCCGGATGAACGTATGCATTGTTGCCGAGTCCTATTTCTTCATAAACAGGGGAGCCGGTCATATTATGCATTGTTCCCGCATACATGAGATCCACGACAAAGTGAGGATCGTTAATTTTAATCAGGCCTTCTATTCCTGACATGTCTGATTTTTGCATATTAATATATCTTTAATTGGTTTAACAGCAAACATTGTACGCTATTTTCCACACTTTGTAAAAGAGACAAAATGACAAAATTTGACATTTTTGCTAACTGGCTTATCAGGGGTTATGAATCTTTGTTTGAGGAGACGAAAAGCGTGAGATATCAACTCCTTCTAATACTAAAAGATGCTTTTTTATATCCAAACCGCCGGCATAACCGGTTAAACTGCCGTTGGTGCCAACCACACGGTGGCAGGGAATAATAATGGAAATCGGATTATGTCCGACCGCGCCACCGACAGCCTGCGCCGACATACTTGTTTTGTTTAAGCGGCGGCAAACT
The DNA here is from genome assembly GCA_944393205.1 of uncultured Alphaproteobacteria bacterium. Taxonomy (GTDB): domain Bacteria; phylum Pseudomonadota; class Alphaproteobacteria; order RF32; family CAG-239; genus CAAFZY01. Next base: position 12,234 of record CALXZI010000034.1, read on the forward strand.
TCTTTGGCAATCGCGCCGTAAGTCATGACCTGCCCGTATGGAATCTCTTGTAAAATGCGCCACACGCATTGACGAAAGTTATTGCCGTAAGGCGCTAAAGGTAAGTCTGAACAGGTGGGATTTTGTTTTTTAAAATAACAATCAAGCCAGTTTTTGGTTTGCTTAAATATCGGTAAAGAATCATTATTTTTGACCGTTTCAGAAAGACCTTCCGCATAATATTTTTGCTTTTCAAACCACACGCCGGTCAAATTTTTGCCATCGCTTGTCAACAGCAGGCGGTCTAACGGGGAATTATCATAAAAACAATAAAACATCTTGGTCTTCCTATAAAATTTTGTTAATATGCTTGCTCGTGTTTCATGAAAAATATCATATGTAACTTAAGTTGTCTATATTTTTGATAAAATACAAAACAGCATCCTCTACCGACATAAAAACAGCAGAGGATGCGTTAAAACGATACAAAATAAATTATTGGAAGTTGTTTCATATTGTACTAAAGAAATTAAAATACATTGGAATAGAATAGTTAATAGTAAGAGTAAAAGTTATTATGAAGATT
>CALXZI010000035.1 GCA_944393205.1 uncultured Alphaproteobacteria bacterium
GGTGACGGTGGAAGGGAACATATTCCCCAAAAGAATCTTTAAAGTTGCAAAAAAAAAAAACGGTTTAGAATGACGAGCAAATACATAAATTTTGCAGTTTGGAGAGAAAATTATGCGTGAAAATGGGCGGTCTATGGTGGAGATGTTAGGGGTTTTAGCAATTATCGGTGTTTTATCCGTCGGTGCCATGAACGGTTATTCCAAGGCCATATTTAAATATAAACTCAACAAGCAGGCGGAACAAATGAATACGGTAATTAATGCCGTAGCAAAATATGCTCATAGTTTTTCTACTGATTTTCGTAATCAAAACTTAACGTCCTATTTCATCAAATTAGATGAAATTCCTACAGAAATGATTCGGATGAATGTATCTGCAGAGATTTATGACACATTCGAAATCAAGTGGTCCATCTATAGTTTACAAGACGGTAATAGCGTAGAACAAACTATAAATCTTGCTTTTGCAGATGCATCATCATTAACAAAAAACACTTCCCAAAGTTTGGAAATCTGCCGTAATCTGATTGTTACTGCTAAAGAAAACAGCGGTAATATTTACTATATATCAACTTTAAGCGGTTACCAAACCGAAGAAGAACAAAAAGGTGTATTATACGGTGATAATGCTTGTTCATCCGGACGTGTATGCTTAAAGAATATGACGCTTGAGCAAATTTATGACATTTGTACCAAACATATCGGCACACAAAGCGCTGAATTTAAGATTGCGTGGCGTGTGAAATAAACCCCGTATCTTAACTCAATACGGGGCTTGGTTCTTTATTTATCGCTTTAATACGGTTACTTTACGGCTTGTTGTGCCTGAAACTCTTTGACCAATAAATCAAAGTCTTTGGCATATTCGGGCGCCCAACCCATCAGGTGTTTGTCGCCCAAAACAAACAACGGTGTGCCGACTCGGTTGCCCAAGTTTAAACGGCGGGCGCTTGAAACTAGCAAATCATACCCTTCCGGTGTGCCGACATCCACCATGGTTAATTCAAGATCAGGATATGTTTCTTTAATGTATTTTGAAGCATCGTGGCAATGAATGCAGCTTTCGGCATAGAAAAAATAAAACTTTTCCGGCTCGCGGCGGGTATCGCTTGCATTTTGTGCGGCAACCACGGTTTTATCGGCATTATCGGCCGGTTTGTCGCAGCCGGTCAGCAGTAGCAAAACGGCAAAACATGCATAAAAGATATTTTTCATGGCTGGTTTTCCTATTCAATGCAACAATCAACGGCTTTTCGGACAAAGGCTTTCATTTTAGCCAGCGCGCCTTGCGGTTGTTCTTCTTTTTTAACGGCTTCTAAAACGGTTTCAGCCTCTTTAGCTTTAACCGGCTCCGCCGAAGTTGCGCCTAACGCTTCTTCGGTTTTTTTGGTGATTTTTTTAACATCTTCCAAGCTGTCTGCCACCCATTTGGCGTTATCCACCTGCAACATATTCATGTTCAAGCCCCAGAACAGGCAATACATATCGTAAGCTTTGTCAAACAAGGCATAAGCCTCTTCTTTGTTACCCAAACTTTGTTGTTTGGTGCCGACCTCCATTAAACGCATACAAGTAGCTAAAAGGTGTTTGGAAATGCACCAGACTTCGCCCTCATAAGCCGGAATCACTTTTTGCATCAATTTTTTGCGGGTGTCGCGAACTTCTTCAATCAAATCATAAAACGAGGTTTTGCCGGTTTTGGCGCCGGAAAACACCAAATGTTCTTCAATGGAAATCAAGTTCATAATACCAATGGTTAAATCTTGGTCTGATGATAAATCTTTCGGATTGACCTTTTTGCGATTATCCATGCGTTCAACAAATTCTTTGACATTTTTGGCTTTTTCCATTTTTTACTCCTTATAGATAAATATAACTTAAACTATACGTATAATATATGTCATATATCGTAATTGTCAACTATTATTTCTTCTTTTTTTGAAAATAATATAAAAAATAGTTATTTACAATTAAAAAAGTCGGGTATATGTTGCAACCGATTTCAAAACGAGGAAAAAAATGATTCAGAACATGACAGTCGGCTCGCCGGCCAAACTAATTCTTGCTTTTGGGATTCCGGTTTTAATCGGGAATCTGTTTCAACAGCTTTATAATATTTCCGATATTCTTATCGTCGGACGCTTAATCGGCGTCAATGCTTTGGCGGCAGTGGGTGCGACCGCGCCGATTTTTTTCGTGTTTTTGCTAATAGCCTTCGGTTTTACCGGCGGATTGACGGTGGTAACCGCGCAGCGTTTCGGCGCCGGTGATTATAACGGCGTGCGAAAATCCATTACCCACTGTGTGATTGCCAGTGTGGTTTTGTGCGTGTTGATTACCGTCGGGCTGATTTGTTCGTTGCGGCCGCTTTTAAGGTTAATGAACGTGCCGGCGGAAATTATGACGGACGCGTATAACTTTATGGCGGTACTGACCGGCGGTTTGGTTTTGATTGTCTTTTACAATTTGCTCGCCGGTTTTATCCGTGCCTTGGGCGACAGCCGCACACCTTTGTATTTTTTGATTTTTTCCACCATCTTAAACATCTTGTTTAATTTTGTGTTGATTTATTGGTTTGGTTTCGGGGTGGTCGGCTCGGCCATCGGAACCGTGGCGTCCATTTCAATCGCCGTGGTTTTGTGCCTGTTGTTTATGTATAAAAATTATCCGATTTTGCATTTGAAACGCGAGGACTGGGTTTATGACCGACAGTTTATGAAAACACACCTTCATATTGCAATCCCGATGGCTTTGCAATTTTCGGTTTTGTCGTTGAGCATGATGGTTTTGCAAAGCGTGTGCAATTCTTTCGGCGCGGATGTTATTGCTGCTTTTACCGCCGCTTTGCGGATTGAACAGCTCGCCACGCAGCCCCTGCTCGCTTTGGGTATTGCCATGGCAACTTATTCGGCGCAAAACTGGGGCGCCGGCAAAATCAAGCGCATTCGCCGCGGCGTGGTCATTGCCGGTTTGACATCGCTTGTTATCAGTATTTTGATGTCTTTGGCGGTTCGTTATGTCGGTGAAGACATGATTTCCGTTTTCTTAAAAGAGGATAACCCATTTATTATTGCTACCGGAAAAATGTATTTGAGCATCAGCACGTTGTTTTACTTCTTCTTGGGCATGATTTTTATTTTCCGCAATACTTTGCAAGGTATGGGAAAAGCTTTAATTCCGTTGATTGCCTGTGTTATTGAGCTTGGCGCTCGTTCGTTTTCAGCGATTTATCTGGCTCATACCATCGGCTATAAAGGCATTTTTTATGCCAGTCCGATTGCATGGCTCAGCGCCGGTTTAGTGGTGATGATCGGCTATATCTTTACTATTCGCGGCTTAAAAGCCGATATATCCGATACCTATTTTAAGGATAACAACCATAAAATCCGTATTGCTGCAACGATTAACAACGTCAACCAATCACCCGCAGAATAATTTTTGGGCAATGGAACCTTTTGTGTTTTAAGATAGAGCATCGCGTTTTCTTTGTTTTTCTTAAAATTCAAACTGCCAACCGAAGTTTAGGCTTATGGGGATTTTGACATCATCGCCTAATTGCGTAGAGGCTTCCACATATGCCGAGCCAAAACGACTTGATGCTACATTAAGCCCCAAACCCAGCTCATAACGTGTGGCGGAAATTTCTTCTTTGAACCGATAATTTGCCACATCCACCGTGCTTTTGCCGTCCCAATCGTGCAACAAAGCCATGCGGCCATATAAATCCAACAGTATATCATTTTCAAATCGCCAATTGCGACCGCCAGACAAACCGACACTGCCGGTGATATAATCGGTATCGGCGGCGCTGACTTTGGTGTTAAAGTTGGTGCGATAATCCACGCCTTCCACATGAATATAGTTTATCCCTACTGCCGGTTCCAAAAACCAATTTTTGCCGAACTCCCAACGATAACCGGTATAAAACGAGCCTTGCCAACCATTCGTATCATATTTGCCGTAAACGTCAAACCCTGCCGGCGTGTATGATTTTATCCGCTGATGATGCCAAAAATATGTGCCGACAATGTCAAAAAACAAGTTTTGTTCCGTCATTAAAGTGGCGTACACGCCCAGACTTTTGGTTTCGGCATCACCCCTGCCCGCACGGTCGTATTTTTGTTCGGATTCCGTATAACCGGCGTATGCACCCAATTTCAACATATTGTCGCCCGCTTGCCAGATGTTGTAATCATAGCCGATTTCTCCGCCGTAAATGTCCAACCGGCTATGGGTTTTATCTTTATAACGCAGTTTAACCCGTTCGCCTATCCCTTTGAACCATAGGTTGTTGTTGTGCCCCGATGCCTTGTGACTGCCACGAATACGGTTGTTGACCGGATTAAGATGACTGTAAAACAAACTAGCGATTGAAGTATAGGTGTTTTTGGCAATGATTGAACTTTCGGTCAATTCCGGCGTACGCACCAGAGCCCAATTGTTTCCCTGATGTTCCAAGCTATATTTGAACGCCCCGACATCCACCGCATCACCTACCAAATAAAAATCCGCTCCGGAAGAATTTTCAGCTATCACATTAAAAGAATTCGGCAATTTGCCCTCTTTGCTGTAATCATGTATAATCAGTCCGAAATCCCCCTCGCCGCTTTGAACGCTGATGTGGTCGGAAACATCGCCGCTTAAATCGCTTTGCAGGCTAAAAACGCCGGTGCCACTTAATTTGCCGATGTCTAAAGCGGTATGACCGGCGCCGGAAACCAAATTGACTTGACCACCGCTCATGCTTATTTCAGGAATTTTGCCGGTACCGACAACGTTTAAGGCGCCGCCGTTTATCTGCGTTTGTCCGCGCAACTCTCCTCCCATATACAAATTCAGGTTTCCGGCTGATAAAACGGTATTTTCCGAAACTCCGCCGTTTTCTATGTTTTGTGTGCCGCCATTTATTGTCGTGTTTGTTGCCGAACCTGAAACTTCCTGCGTGCCGGATATGAGATTGGTGTTTTGCGCCATACCGCCCGAGGCGACAATTTGCGTGCCGCCGGCAATTACCGTATTTATTGCCGAACCCAATACATTCTGCGTGCCGTTGTTGATTATTGTTCCATTGACAGAACCACCGGTTGCGACATTCTGAACGCCGCCGTTGATTGTGCTTTCTAAATCTTCGCCAAACACCGTTTGCGTGCCACCGTTCAAGATTGTTTTTATTGACGAAGCGTCGGCTGCAATCGTCATGGTGCCGGCAGAAATTGTGGTGCTTTCGGCCGAGGCTCCGGATTGGGCATTCATGCTTCCACCGTTTATGACGGCTGCCGATGATTGACCGCCGGATAAAACCGTCATTATACCGTTTGTGCCGATTGTTGTGTTTGTTGCCGAACCTGAAACTTCCTGCGTGCCGGATATGAGATTGGTGTTTTGCGCCACACCGCCCGAGGCAACAATTTGCGTGCCGCCGTTAATAGCGGTGTCGGCTGCCGTACCCGATACATTCTGCGTGCCGTTGTTAAGTGTCGTGCTTGTCGCCGTGCCGGAAACATTTTGCACACCGCCGTTAAGGGTTGTATTGGCCGCCGTACCAAACACATTCTGCGTGCCGTTGTTAAGTGTCGTGCTTGTCGCCGTGCCGGAAACATTTTGCACACCGCCGTTAAGGGTTGTATTGGCCGCCGTACCAAACACATTCTGCGTGCCGTTGTTAAGCGTCGTTTGTTCGGCGGTACCGCCAGTTTCTACGTTTTGTATACCGTCTTTAATGATTGTACCGGTTGTTTTCCCTTCATTTAAAACATTCTGTGTGCCGCCGTTTAAGGTGGTATCTTCGGCTGAACCCGAAACGTTCATCACACCGGCAGCGGAAACTTCACTGCTTTTGGCCACACCGCCATATAATATATTTTGTTCGCCACCGTTAACTTTGGCATTTTCAACTTGTCCGTAAACTCGTTGTTCTCCGCCGTCTATTGTGCTGTTTTCGGCTGTGCCGCTGCTGCTGACATATTGCAAACCGCCTTTGATGACGGCGCCGGAATCCGTGCCGTAAACATATTGCGTGCCGCCGTTGATGGTGGTATTTTCCGCCAAAGCATCTTCATCAATATCCATGCTGCCGCTTTGCAAAACCGTATCTTCAACCCAACCGTAACCATTGATGTTTAACGAACCCTCGCCGCTTATTACCGTTCCCGAAGCATGGCCAGAAACCGTCATACGTCCCTCGCCCGAGATGTTTGTGTTTGTTGCCGCCGCGCCGGAATCAACTTGCTGTGTGCCGCCGGACACCATGGCGCCGACAGCCTCACCACCGCTGCGGATTTCCTGAATTCCGCCTTTAACAACTGCGTTTTCATCCATGCCGGAAATATATTCGTGGCCGGAATTCAACACGGTGTTTGTTGCCGTGGCGCCGCTCAAAACATAAAGCGACCCGCCGTTTAATATCGTTCCTTGCGCTGTGGCGCCGTTATAAACATTTGCCGAGCCATACGAATCTATGGCGGTATTGTATGACGTTCCTCGTATTCGCTGCACTGCCGAATATTGCACATGCGTGTCATATGAGGCGCCGCCCGAGAGGACTTCCTGCTGACCGTACGGATAAAGGTTGCTGTTGTGGCTGACGCCGCCGGACATAATCTGCTGCGTACCGGAAACCGTAAAATTGTCCGCCGTGCCGTAGACCTGCTGTGTTACAATGGAATTGACATCGCCGCCGCTGACAGTTGTGCCGGCAGGTACCGTTGTGGTTATGGCCGCGGCCGACACCGGCCACATCATTAAGCTAAATACAATAGCTTTACGCATCCTTTCCTCCCTATATAAAAAAAATTTCTTATGTATATATACCTTATGATGAAAATATCCAGTCACACATTTCATTTTATCAGGCGATGCCGTTTATACCCACTGAAATAAACAATGTTGACAAACCAGTATCATCGGCATATGATGTGGCTGTTTTTGTTTAATTTACACAGGTTAATCTATTAAAATGAGTTCTGTTTACATCTATTCGTTTAATTTTATTCTGGTTCTGATTTTAGTTTTATTTAACGCCTTTTTTGTGGTCTCGGAATTTGCCATTGTCAAAATCCGCCGCACAAAATTAGAAGAAATGGTTCATGCCGGCAACAAACGTGCCAAAATCGCATTAGGTATTACCGAACATCTTGATTCGTACTTAAGCGCTATTCAACTCGGCATCACACTTGCCTCACTTGGCTTGGGCTGGATTGGCGAACCGGCCGTAGCCAGTTTGTTGGAAAATCTTTTGGGCGGTTATTTTGCCGAAAACAAAATTCTGCTGCATTCGGTGAGCTTTGGTATTGCTTTTAGCTTTATCACCCTTTTACACGTGGTTTTGGGTGAACTTATTCCGAAATCGTTGGCTATCCAAAAAACAGAAACTTTTGTTTTGATGATTGCTTACCCGCTTTATACATTTAAACGCATCTTTTATCCTTTTATTTGGATTTTGGATACATTGACAATAAAAATTTTACATTTAATGGGTGTACAGCCGGCATCCGAAGAGGATATGGCTCATTCGGAAGAAGAAATCAAATTGATTGTCAACGCCTCACAGCGCGGCGGCGTGATTGACGATACGGAACGCGATATCATTCAAAACGCCATTGATTTTTCAGAGATTTTTGCTCATGAAGTGATGGTGCCGCGTCAGGATATGAATTGTTTGTTTTTAAGCGATAGTTTTGAACATGTGATGGATTTTGTTAAAAAAACAAAACATACGCGTTATCCGTTGTGCGATAAAGACCGCGATAATGTGGTCGGAATGATTCATATTCGTGACTTATTGGAACACTGCAATGAGCATTTGGGTAAAGGTCAACTCAACAAGATTGCCCGCCAGATTTTGTTTGTGCCGGAAAATCAATCTATTTCTGAAGTTTTGCACCTGATGATGCGTAAACACACGCATGTTGCCATTGTGGTGGACGAATACGGCGGTACGGCCGGTTTGCTCTCCATGGAAGACATCTTGGAAGAATTAGTCGGTGATATTCAAGACGAACATGACTTACCCGAAATTGAAGAAATCAAAAAAGTTGATGAAACGATTTGTGAATTTGACGGCAAGGTTTTGATGGAAGACGCTTTTGAATGCATGGGACTTCCGGAATATGACTGCGAAGAAAGCACTGTCGGCGGTTATGTCTTCACCCTCTTGGGACAGGCTCCCAAAGTCGGCGACAAAGTTGAAGACCAATTCTGCTCCTATGAAGTGATTTCCGCAAACAAGATGCGCGTTAAACGCGTGCGGGTTCGGGTTAAACCTGCCGCCAGCGTGCCCGAAGAAGAAAAAGAATAATACATACGAAGATATTTATGCTAAAACGGGGAACTTTTTCTCCGTTTTTTATTATATGAAAATGTTGATTTGTTTAACATCATGATGTGCTGTTCGGATGTTTTACAATCCATTGGTAACTTTTTTTTGAAAAAAAATAAAAAAAAGCAGAGCGACACTTGCTTAAACAGAAACTGTTACCTATATAACCTGTTAGAAATGGTTTTAATATTATAAAATAAAGGATTTTGAACATGAGCAATAAAGTATTAGGTATTGACTTGGGTACGACAAACTCCTGCTTTGCCGTGATGGAAGGCGGCGAAGCAAAGGTTTTGGAAAACTCGGAAGGGGCGCGCACAACACCGTCCATGGTGGCTTTTACCGACGCTGAACGTTTGGTCGGTGCGGCGGCGAAACGTCAGGCCGTCACCAATCCGGAAAACACCCTGTTTGCAATTAAACGTTTAATCGGTCGTCGTTACGATTCGCCGGAAGTCCAAAAAGACAAGGCAACTGCGCCTTTTAAAATTATTCAAGGCGACAACGGCGACGCTTGGGTGGAAGTTAAAGACCAAAAATATGCTCCGTCGCAGATTTCGGCCATTGTTTTGCAAAAGATTAAAGAGTATGCCGAAAGCTATTTGGGCGAAAAAATTGAAAAAGCCGTGATTACGGTTCCGGCATATTTTAACGACTCGCAACGTCAGGCAACCAAAGATGCCGGCAAGATTGCCGGACTTGATGTTTTGCGTATCATCAATGAGCCGACGGCTGCCGCTTTGGCTTACGGTATGGATAAAAAAGCTTCCGGCACGATTGCGGTTTATGACCTTGGCGGCGGTACGTTTGATATTTCCATTTTGGAAATCGGCGACGGCGTGTTTGAGGTAAAATCCACCAACGGTGATACGTTCTTGGGCGGTGAAGACTTTGACCAGCGTATTGTGAACTATCTGGCTGATGAATTCAAAAAAGAATCAGGTATTGATTTGAAGAACGACCGCTTGGCTTTACAACGTTTGAAAGAAGCCGCTGAAAAAGCCAAAATTGAACTTTCTTCGGCCACCCAAACCGATGTCAACCTGCCGTTTATTACCGCAGATGCCACCGGCCCGAAACATTTAAATATCAAATTAACCCGCGCCAAACTGGAATCTTTGGTTGATGATTTGATTGATAAGACGGTTGCCCCTTGCCAAAAAGCTTTGGCCGATGCCGGTTTGAAACCGAGCGACATCAGCGAGGTGATTTTGGTCGGCGGTATGACTCGTATGCCGAAAGTTCAGGAAAAAGTTAAGGAAATTTTCGGCAAAGAACCGCACAAAGGCGTTAACCCCGATGAGGTTGTCGCTGTCGGTGCTGCCATTCAGGGCGGTGTGTTGATGGGCGATGTCAAAGACGTTTTGCTGTTGGATGTTACCCCGTTGTCATTGGGTATTGAAACACTGGGCGGTGTCTTTACGCGTTTGATTGACCGCAACACCACTATTCCGACCCGTAAATCCCAAGTTTTCTCCACAGCCGAAGACGGGCAAACGGCTGTGACAATCAGAGTGTTCCAGGGCGAACGTGAAATTGCCGCTAACAACAAATTGCTCGGTCAGTTTGACTTGGTCGGTATTCCGCCGGCACCGCGCGGTATGCCGCAAATTGAAGTTACCTTTGATATTGATGCCAACGGCATTGTCAATGTTTCGGCCAAAGATAAGGCGACCGGCAAAGAACAGGCAATCCGTATTCAAGCCTCCGGCGGCTTGTCTGAAGCGGATATTGAAAAAATGGTTAAAGACGCCGAGGCAAATGCCGAAGCCGATAAGAAGAAAAAAGAAGAGGTTGAAACCCGCAACCAAGCCGAAGCTTTGATGCATTCAACCGAAAAAACTTTAAAAGAAAATGCTGATAAGATTAGTGCTGCCGATAAAACTGCTATTGAAGATGCAATTGCGGCTTTGAAGACCGCGCTGGAAGGCACGGATGTGGCGGTTATTAAAGAAAAGAGCGATGCTTTGATGCAGGCTTCCTTAAAATTAGGCGAAGCTATGTATAAAGCGCAAGGTGCCGCAGCCGGAGCTGATGCCGCAACCGGACAATCGGCCGGTGCCGACACCAATGCACAGGCCGATAACAACAACGGTGGTGATGACAAAGTTGTTGACGCCGATTATGAAGAGGTTAAGTAAAGCCTGTTCTTTGTTAATTTATAACGGCAAGAGCCCCTTGTATATTGCATAAGGGGCTCTTTTATTATGTTTTGCCCGTTGGTTGTAACTTATCCCCACGAGACTCTTTAAAATTGCAAAAAAAAAAAACGGTTTAGAATGACGAGCAAATAAGTATTTTTTGCAGTTTGGAGAGAAAATTATGCGTGAAAATGGTCGGTCTATGGTGGAGATGTTGGGGGTACTGGCGATAATCGGGGTTTTAAGTGTCGGTGCTATTTCGGGTTATTCCAAGGCCATGATGAAGTATAAGCTCAATAAAATGACTGAACAGTATAACCAAATCATCAGCGCGATGATTGCTTACGCCGGACAATTTAAAATTGCCAACGCCAATACAAATGAAAACGGTCCCTACCAAATCACACCCATGTACGTTAAACTCGGATTAATACCCGAAGAAATGAAATTATCAAACACAGACAACACTCTTGTTGATATTTTTAACAATGAAGTATGGATAACCCATGAAACCCGTGGCGACACATTGTACACAATGTTGCAGATAAACAACTCCGATCAGGCTTTATCCATATGTCGTCAATTTTTTATTATTGCTAAAGAATTTCATGAAGATATTTACGTTGCATCTTCTTTAAGCGATTGGGGAAACGACGACTCTTTGGTCGGAAATGCCTATGGAGATAAATATTGCAACTCAAACAACAAATGTCTTAAAGATTTAACGTTAAACGAGGTTAACGCCTTTTGCACCGAACATATTGGTAAAAACAACTCTCATCTGAAAATAAGAGTAAAATAATTACTCATAAAAACAGCCTAAACTTGTCTTAAAATATCAATTCAACGCAAATGCGCAAAGTCAGTTCTTTTTGCGACGATAATAAAAGTGATTTTTGCATTCTTGTTTTTACCGTCGGTTAACATTAAAATTTACTTTTGGCGCCTGATTTTGCGCCAGTTTTGCACATTACGATTATGCTCATTCAGGTTTGTGGCAAATTTGTGTCCGCCGCCGCCATCGGCGACAAAATAAAGATACGGCGTGTCTTCCGGCCGCGCCGCGGCTTGAATAGCCTTTAGGCCGGGGTTGCAAATCGGCGTCGGCGGCAAGCCCGCATATTTGTATGTGTTATAAGGGTTATCCACCGACAGATCATTTCGGTTCAAAGCACGTCCTAATTCTTTTTTCCCTAACGTCAGGGCATAAATCACCGTCGGGTCCGTTTGCAATAGCATATTTTTATGCAGACGATTAACAAACACGGACGCAACCTTGCCGCGTTCATCGGCCAGCGCTGTTTCTTTTTCAACGATTGAGGCTAAAATCAAGAGTTCTTGCGGTGAAGCAAGCGGCAAATCTTCTGCCCTATTCTGCCATGCATCCTGCAGAGCCTTTTGCATGGCAGTTTTGGCATTTTTAATTATATGATTGCGCGACATACCTTTATGGAACGTATAAGTTTCCGGCAACAATTCGCCTTCTGCCGCCGTTTCCGTTATATTACCGCTTAAGTACGGATTATCGGCAATTAATTGTAAAATTTGGGTGGTAGTTAAACCTTCAGGCAACGTCAAACGATGCAAAACAACCTTACCTGTGGAAATTTTTTCCAAGACATCGGGCAACGTCATTCCAACTTCCAGACGATATTCGCCGGCTTTAAGGCGGGTATCATAACCATAAATTTTGGCATATAAACGCACAATCAACGGGTGGCGAACAAGTTTTTTTTGCGCCAATACGGCTGACAACGTCCGGATACCGTTTCCAGATACCAACTCTATTGTTACAGGCGATGTCAGCGGCAATGGTTTGTGAACTTCGGCGACAAACCATGCAACTATGATTGAGAAGATTAACGCTCCAAAAATGCAAAGAAATAAAAACTTTTTCATCTGTTTCCCTTTGCCGATTAAATTAAACAAGACAAAGCATAAAGTCAAGTCTGATGCTTCTACTATCAGCACGCCAACTCTTGATGACAACGCCCTGCTCTACTGACTTTCACAGACACAGACGCGGCGACACGCGTAATCATGCCCGTTGGTTGTAACTTATCCCCACGAGACTCTTTAAAATTGCAAAAAAAAAAAACGGTTTAGAATGACGAGCAAATAAGTATTTTTTGCAGTTTGGAGAGAAAATTATGCGTGAAAATGGTCGGTCTATGGTGGAGATGTTGGGGGTACTGGCGATAATCGGGGTTTTAAGTGTCGGTGCTATTTCGGGTTATTCCAAGGCCATGATGAAGTATAAGCTCAACAAACAACGCGAACAAATCAGCCAAAT
>CALXZI010000036.1 GCA_944393205.1 uncultured Alphaproteobacteria bacterium
AAAATCCGGGATATGGTTTTTAATCATCTCCTATAAAAAGTAAAAAAACGCTCCGTGGCTTTATCGGAGCGTTTTTTTGCTGCTTTGTTCTATGCTATAGCGCTTCTGCCGGTTGCGACTTATCCCCACGAGACTCTTTAAAATTGCAAAAAAAAAAAACGGTTTAGAATATCGGGAAAATAGGTGTTTTCTGCAATTTTAGGAGTTCTTTTGATGAATTTGTTTGATTTTTTTAACTTTTCCTCTCCGGCACACAACAAAAAGTTGCAAGTAGACGCGGCTCTATGCAAAAGACGGAGAATGGTGCAGGTAAAGTGCTTTCTAGTGAGGAGGAAAATTCTAGCGTACATAAGACGTACGTGAATTTTTCGACTTCGCGTAAAAGCGCTTTAGATGTGCCGTTATACACAATTTCTTCCGGAAGAAGTATGGTGGAAATGTTAGGGGTACTGGCAATTATTGGGGTTTTAAGTGTTGGCGCCATTTCCGGCTATTCAAAAGCGATGATGAAATACAAGCTCAACAAGCAGGCCGAACAAATAAACACTTTATTATCCGCTATCACGTTGTATAAAAATGATTTTAAATTTAGCGGAGAAACGGAGCAACAACAAATCTTGCCTTATTTTATCAAAATGAACATCATCCCCCCTGAAATGCTCAAAAAAAACAACTCTGTTTGCGATATTTTTGGAAACAGCCTGACGATAGCCATGTATCCAACAGAAAAAAGAGGTGTTATGGCTATATATCTAACAGAACCCATACAACCGGAAATTTGTGTTAATTTAATAAACATTGCAAAACACTATCATAATACTTTAATGAATATTATCGTCAATGACGGTGTCTATCATTACATTTACAGCGGTACATATTGTCAAGATTATACCGATAAAGATTGTTTGAACAACTTAACAAATGAGAAAATCATAGAATATTGTCTATTGTTAGAAAATCTTCAAGATGATGTCGGGTGGAACATATTTTATAATTGGAAAATGGTTTAAATCTCCAACACGGCAAAAGCAGCAGCAAAGGGATAATCATCACTTAAAGAAAGATGAATTTTATAATTTCGGCTAATATTTTTTTGCACATATTTTTCAGTATTGCCGGATAAAGATACCAAAGGCCGACCGTAATCATCATTTTGGATGGAAATGTCTGATAAATAAATTCCATCACGAAAACCCGTGCCAATGGCTTTGACCACCGCTTCTTTGGCGGCAAACCGTTTTGCCAAATACAAAACTTCAGCCGACGCATTTGCCAAACCACGACGCGCCATTTGCTGTTGTTCATCGTCGGTTAGGCAATGTTTGATAAAACGATTGATAAAATCCCGCCCTTTTTCCAATCGTGTTATATTCACAATATCTGTTCCGATGCCGTAAATCATCTTTTTTATCCGTTACTGTGTCGTGCGTGCTACATAGCTAACCACTTTGGAAGCTTTGAGCGCGGCAATAATTGTATTTAAATGTTCTAAATCATGGACTTCCAAATCAATCAATATTTCAAAATAACTTAAAGTGCGATACACAATATTTAAATTTGAAATATTGGCTTCTTGGCGGGCAATCAAATTGGATAAATCACCCAAGGCTCCGGGTTCGTTGCTCAACATTACTTTGATACGTGCGGTATGGAACTCATCTTTAGCCTCGTCCCCCCAATCTATATCCAACCAACGTTCCGGTTCATTGCTGTATTTTTCCAGCGCTTTGCAATCAATAGCATGAACCGTTACGCCTTTGCCGGTCGTGACAATACCGACAATTCTATCGCCCGGCAGCGGATGGCAACAACCGGCAAAATGCACCGCCATATCGGCAATCAACCCTTTAATCTTTAAGGGTTCGGTTTTTTTCTTTTTCTTAAACCCCGGAACTTTAATGGATTTGACCATTTTATCAAGTTTGGATTGTTTGTACGCCGGATAAACCGCTTTTAAAACATCCCAACCGGTTATCAGACCCTCGCCGACTTTGGCATATATATCATCAATAGCCTCGGCTTCAAAATTTTGCAGAACGCTGACTAAACCTTTTTCACTTAACTCTAGATTTTCACCTTTAAACAAACGTTCCAAAATCTCTTTACCGAGTGTAACAAATTGTTCGCGTTTGGTGGCACGAACATAACGCCTGATGGCGGCTTTGGCTTTTCCGGTTACAACAAAACGCTCCCATTCGGTTGAAGGATGTTGCGCTTTGGAAGTCAGAACCTCAACTTGATCACCGTTTTGCAAAACCGTTCTTAACGGTTTGATTTCTCCGTTGACCTTGGCGCCGACACAGGTGTTGCCAACCTTGGAATGCACGGCATAAGCAAAATCCACCGGAGTGGAGCCGCGCGGCAGGCCGATTAAATCGCCTTTTGGCGTAAAGCAAAACACTTGATCATTATACATTTCCAGTTTGGTGTTTTCCAAAAATTCTTCGGGATTATCAGCCTGATCCAAAATTTCCAAAAGCTCGCGCATCCAACGGAAATTGCGACCTTCCGCCTTTTGACCTTGTTTATACGCCCAATGCGCCGCCACGCCTTTTTCGGCAATTTCATGCATGGCATACGTGCGGATTTGTATTTCAATTCGGGTATTTTCAGGCCCGATAACACCAGTATGGATAGATTGATAACCGTTGGGCTTGGGCGTGGAAATATAATCTTTAAACCGACGCGGCACCATGTGATATTTGCTATGAATAACCCCTAATGCTTGATAACACGAGGCAATGTCTTCAACACAGATGCGAAAGGCCATAATATCGGACAACTGTTCAAACGAGGCGTTTTTTTGTTGCATTTTGCGCCAAATGGAATAAGGCGCTTTTTCCCGACCGCTGACCGTTGCTTTGATGTCATTTTCTGCCATATCTTTTTCAAGCTGATTGATGATTTTTGGTACGATATTGCTCCCTTGTTCGCGTAAAAAATTTAGTCGGGCAACAATGGAATCGTGCGCTTCTTTATGCAATTCGGCAAAGGCAATTTCTTCTAACTCATCTTTGATTTCCTGCATGCCGATACGTTCAGCCAAAGGCGCATAAATATCAAGTGTTTCTTTGGCGATGCGTTGTCTTTTTTCCGGCGGGCAAAAATGTAGCGTGCGCATATTGTGCAACCGATCGGCCAATTTAATCAGCAACACACGGATGTCATCGGACATGGCAAGTAAAAGTTTTCTAAAATTTTCCGCTTGCTTGCTACTGCCCGATTTTTGTTCAATCATCGCTAATTTGGTTAAACCATCCACAAGTGAGGCTACCTGATCGCCGAAAAGTTCGCGAACTTCTTCAACCGTGGTATCGGTGTCTTCCACCGTGTCATGCAAAAGCCCTGCTATGATAGAGGCCGAATCAAGTTTGAATTTGGTTAAAATACCGGCAACCTCAATCGGGTGGGAATAGTATGGGTCGCCGGATGTGCGTAATTGGGCGCCGTGTTTTTTCATTGCAAAAACATATGCCCGGTTCAAAGCATCTTCATCTGCTTCCGGATCATAGGATTTTACCAAATCAACTAATTCATATTGTCGTAACATTTGTCCTCTTGTTTTATACACTATATGCGCAATTTAAAAAAAATAAAAGCAGAACTTGTTAAACTAAAACAAATTCTGCTTCATTTTAATGAGATTATCTTAAATTTTCTTAAAAATCCTCATTCTCGCCGGAAAAATCATCAACCATATCGTCTTCAAACGAATCGTCGGCATCCAAATCCCCATCGTCCAAATCCGAATCGTCATCCATATTGATATCCGAATCTTCATCATGGATCTGCATAGAATCGTTTATTTCCGAATCCAGAAGCATACTGCTGTCAAACTGGCTGTCCAACTCCGAAAGCTCTTTTTCTGCAGCCATGATTTCCAGTTCTTCTTCTTCGGGCTCTTCAACTTCTACATATTTTTGCAGATTCATGACCAGCGATTTTTGCAGTTCCTCAATGCTAACTTTGCCTTCGGCAATTTCACGCAGAGCCACAACCGCATTTTTATCATTATCGCGATTGACCTGCAAAGGCGAACCGGCTTCAATATCTTTTGCCCGTTGAGCAGCTACCATCAGCAACTCATAGCGGTTGGGAACTTTTTCAACACAATCTTCCACTGTAACGCGTGCCATTTTTTTTCCTTACAAAATTTTGTTAAAAATTCAATTTACCCTCTTATACATACTATCTGCCGCAAATGCAACAAATTTTTTCATAAAAAAGGTAAAATTATCCGTTGTTTAGTTTGGTATCGGCGAGGTAATCAACAACCCGCCCCAAGGTTTGAGCTTTTCTTTAATTCGGCTCTCGTTTTTCAAAGCAACCATAATATCTTCTCGCGGTGCTTTATACATCTCCAACAGCGATTGCATGGTGGCAAACTGGCTTTCTTTCCATTTTGGATTAAGCCGATTGATGTAACTATTGTACACACCTTCCTTATATTGCTGCAAAGCCGCCAACTGTGGCGCCGTAATTCTGGAAACCCGATAGGCTTTGAGGGTTTTATCGCAGGTATAGGCCCATTCTTCCAAGTTGAAACCATCTTGAGCAATCACTTTGGAAAATTCGGTCTCAAGCCCTGCCCAACGAACTTTTAAAGCCAAACGCTGACAAGGATTGACCACATCTTTTAAACCGTTTAACTCCAAGGCCGTACCATTTTTTCGCTCCCAATAATTCAAAATGTTTCCGGCGTGGATGATTTTGAGCGTGTTATTCATCGTGGCAAATGTTTTGATATCATCCAGTGTGTTGAGAAACGCTTTGATATCAGCCTCGGTCAGGGGCGAACTTGCCGTGGCGTGAAGTGTACGCAATTTATCACGTCCGGGTTTATCATCAGTGCGGGCAAAACCGCCAAAGCCCTGTTTTGGAGTTTTTTGCAATATCTTGGAGAAATAATCCGGCGTATATTTCAGTGGCGGAAGTTTGGCCCGATGCGGATTGGGCATATCCGTCTGCTTGTTGTTGCTAGGCCACATTTCCGGCATTAATAAAATATACAAATACGGCGATAAAAATTCCAGATCTTCAATGCCTTGCAGTTGAGGCGCAATGCGTTCGGGAAATTTGTTTTTGGTTTCTTTGATTCCGGGCATATTCAGCACTTTGTCAGGAGTTGCCGCCATTGTGTGCAAAAGCGGACCAATGTACGGATAATATTCTTTCGGCATGGCTTTGATAAGGGCTACCAATTCATCTTCATTGGGGTTTTTTATTCGTTTTTCACTCGTTCCATATGTCTTAATGGTCAACGCCCATAGCTTATTAAACGTCGGCCCCATATCCCAGCTGACAATGTAATAAGGATTATACACCTCCAGACTACGGCGCAACTCACCGCCTAAAGCTTCAACATCAGGAATGGGAGCATTCAAATCCATTTTGAAATATTTGGCATAATATTGCGGTGAAACTGGATAAAGTTCCATATTCCACTCTTGCTGCGAGATTTCTTCCGTTTGCGGTTTGTCAGCACACACTACTGCCTCGGAATATAATAAAACAATAGCGCTCACAATGCTTAAAATATATTTATTCATGGTTATTTTTACTATGCTGTTGAACAACGTTGTTAAAAGAATAACATATTTTTTCAGAAAAAAAAGTGCTAATTATATAATTAAAACTGGACTCTCGGAAAATCTTGGCTTAAACTTGGTTAAAATCAATCGTTTATAACCAATTAAGGAGAAAACCGATGGCTTGGACAGATGAAATGGTAGAAGGCTTGAAAAAAATGTGGAAACAGGGATTGACTACCAATGAGATTGCTAAAAATCTCGGTGTTTCTAAAAATTCCATTGTCGGCAAAGTGCACCGTCTGAACCTGACGGCGCGCCCTTCTCCGATTAAGAAAAAAGACAATAGCACTGCTATAAAACCAACGACAACCGCCGTTGAAAACGAAAACAATGTTGCTTGCACAAAAACGGCAAAAAAAGTTTCTACTGCTGTTGAAACGAATGTTAAAGTTTCCAGTTTTGAAAAAAACACCAGCACCAGTGCTTGTTTGAAACTTACCGAATTAGATAGCCATACCTGTCGTTGGCCAATCGGCGATCCGAGAGATGATTCTTTCGGTTTTTGCGGTAAAAAAGTTCGTAGCGGACAAACCTATTGCGAGGAGCATTCCGGTTTGGCCTATGTCAAACAAAACAAGAAATAAGCTCTAGAATGACGGATACAACGAAACCTGTCAAACAAATCGCCGCCGGTATCATCGTGTATAACGGGAAGGTTTTGATTGCCCAACGACGCCGCGGAAAAGATTTGGCTTTCTTCTGGGAATTTCCGGGTGGAAAATTAGAACAAGGCGAAACTTTGGAGCAGTGCCTGCAACGCGAGCTTATTGAAGAAATGAACCTGAAAATTAATGTTGGTTCTTTGTTTATGTCTTTGCCATATGATTATCCTTTTGGCTCGTTTGTAATTAACGCTTTTATGGCGACTTGCGATTCCCCCGACATCAAGAATTTTTGTGAACACGAACAATACAAATGGGTCAAACCTGAAGAGATGTCTGCATACCGTTTTTCGCCTGCTGATGTGCCGATTGTTGAGGCCTATATTAAAAAATGCCTGAAAACAACATAAATCAGCTACGATAAACACGAGCAATCGTCAAAACATCAACCGAGGCTGCTCCGCTGTTTAGTAAAACTTTGGCGCATTCACGAACTGTAGAACCAGTAGTTAAAACATCATCAATCAAGACGACATGTTTTCCTTTTATTTTTTCAGGCATTTTGATTCTAAAAGCTCCTTTTACATTCTTTCTTCTGGCTTGGCCGGTAAACCGAACTTGCGGTTTGGTGGATTTAAATTTTACCAAAGAAGAAAAATTTGTTTCAAGGCCGGTTAACTTTCCGAGTTCTTTGACCAACAAAGCTGATTGATTATAACGCCTTGCAACTAAACGGCGATAATGCAATGGAACCGGAATCAACACATCTGCACCGGCTGTAAAGATATCGCGTCCTGCAATTTTAAGCCATTTGGCAAAAACACGAGCGTTTTCGGTTTTATCCATAAATTTGAATGCCAAAATCGTCTTTTTGGATACAGCATCATATTTGATAGCCGAGCGCTCCATTCTGAACAAGCTCTTCTTTTCTTTAATGCAATTCGGGCAAAGCATTTCCGAATTTACAGTTGCCGAATCTATAAAGGGTAAACCACAATGTTTGCAATACGGCGCACTGATAAATATCATTTTGTTAAAACATTCGGGACAAAGACCGCTATCATCAAAAAGCACTTTGCCGCAACACATACAACGCGGTGGTAACAAAAAATTTAAGATGTTTGTTAAAATTTTTTTCATTGCCGATATATGTTAAAGGCTTTCTTTACCATAACCGAGCTCTTGCAGACATTTATGAATTTCATTGATGCTGTCCGCAACAATAATACCGGCGCGGCGCATGGCTTGTTTTTTATCTTCCGCGGTAATTTTTCCCCGTGTGATAATGTCACCCGCGTAACCCATTTTATAATCAAAAGGTACAGCTGTACCGGCAACATAACTGACAACCGGTTTTTTATTGGGTAACTTTTGGTAAAAATCTGCCGCGGCTTCTTCAAACATTCCTCCTAATTTGCCCAATAAAACAATCGCTTTGGTTTTTTCATCTTGATGAAAACGCTTTAACATCTCCACAAAATCCGTTCCGATGATGATATCATCGCCCAAACCAACAACCGTTGACTGACCACAGCCGGCGCGATCCGTTTCCAAAACAGCCTCATAAGTTAAGGTTGAAGAACGAGAAACCACACCGACATCCCCATGATGATGGATGTTTTCCGGAAAAATCCCTAAACAAGCTTCTCCTGGCGTGATGATTCCCGGCGTGTTTGGACCAATCAAAAGTGTTTTTGAACCTTTAAGCATTGCTTTGATTTCCAGCATATCCCGAATCGGCACGCCGTACGCAATCGTTACGACAACATCTAATTCTGCTTCCACAGCTTCGCGCACCGCATCTTTTACAAAGCGAGCCGGAACAAACATAACCGAGGCAGAGGCTCCGGTAGCGGCAACGGCTTCTCTGACCGTATCATAAACCGGCACACCAACATGCACCGTACCGCCTCGTTGCGGTGATACACCAGCCACAATCTTGGTGCCGGCGGCTAAAGAACGTTTAACATGAAATGAAGCCTGCAAACCGGTTATACCCTGCACCAAAACTTTGGTCGTTTTATCCGCCAGTATTGACATTAATCGCTTTCCTCCATTGCTTTCAGAAGCTTTTCAACCCCTTCTTCCATTGTGTGTGCCATGATGACCGGCAAGCCAGAAGTAGCTAAAATCTCCTGCGCCTCGTCTTTGTTGGTACCTTCAAAACGCACCACCAACGGTACGTTTAGACCAACTTCAGACGCCGCGGCAATTATACCGTCTGCCACCAGATTGCATCGTAAAAAACCGCCCAAAATATTAATTAAAATACCCTCTACCCGCGGGTTGGTCATAATGATTTTGATTCCGGCGGCAATTTTATCTTTATCCACACCGCCTTTAACATTCAAAAAGCAGGCCATCTGCTCGGTACGATTATGCAACATATCGGCAATCGTCAAAGCAATGCCGTCACCATTGACTATACAACCAATGCTACCAGTGTCAAATTCTTGATAATGAAAACCGTATTTTGCTGCTTTCAAGACACGGGCAGCATCTTCATAATCATCATGCATTTGCACAATATCTGGATGACGAAACAACGCATTGTTGTCAAAGGCTATTTTAGCGTCAAGCGCAATTAAATCCCCACGCTCATCTACACCAACAGGATTAATTTCCATCATAATGGCATCCAGATCCATAAATGCTTGATGCATCCCATTAATAAAAGCTTTTAAATTTTTACGGCTTCTTTCTTCAAGTTTTAAAAATGTCATAATTTGCGTCAGCTGCATTGTATTGATTTTATCATTCAGACCGAGATTGATGCGTAAAATTTTATCTTGTTCGTTGACGGCAAGATCTATAATATTGGTGGTTTCTGCCGTTATCAACAGTGTAACACACGGCACCATCCGGTCAATTACCAAGCTGGCATAAAAAATACGTTCGGCACGAATAAACTCTTCAATATAAATTTTGCTGACAAGTTTTCCTTTTATCCCTGTTTGCTTGGTCACGAGCGTCGCGCCCAGCATTTTTTGCGCTTCTTCAAAAATATCTTTACGGCCAGTCAAAAAACGGATTCCCCCTTCTTTGCCGGCACGTTTTTCTACAAAATGTCCTTCCGCCCGCGCACCGGATTGTATTTGTGCCTTCAGCACCCAAGGTCCACGCGGTGAAACACGCTGCGCCACGCGTTTAGCTTCACCAGGGGTATAGGCTATTCCCCCTTTGGGAATATTGATGCCGTAGCGGCTTATGATTTTTTTTGCCTGATATTCATGAATGTTCATTTGTTTCCAGTTCCAAGATTTTCCGCATAAAACTTGATTTTATCAACCATAGACATCATCCCGTTGCGGCGGCTCGGGCTCAAATGTTCTTCCAATCCCAGTTTAGCAAAAATTTTTTCAACTTCAATTTTTTTTATTTCTTGTGCAGATTTATTTCCATATATTGCCAGAACCACAGTAATAATCCCCTTAACCATGATTGCATCGCTATCGCCCTTAAACGACAAAACGCCGTCTTTTTCCTCTGGCACCAGCCAAACTTGCGATTGACAGCCGCTGATTTTCCATACATCGGTTTTATATTTTTCTTCCAATGGCGGCAAATGTTCTCCCAAATCTATTAAATATTGGTATTTATCCTCCCAATCCTCCAACATGGAAAAATTTTCAACCAATTCTTCTATATTTTCCATTTTTACCTCTTCTAAAACAATTCCAACATGGCCTTGGCTTCTTCGCTTAAACGATCCATCGTCCATGCCGGCTCCCACACAATTTTGACTTCCACTCTACCAACGCCCTTAACACCGGCCGCAGCTTCGGCAACTTGTTGCGGCAAAATACCGGCAACCGGACATCCGGGGGCGGTTAAGGTCATTTCAATGTTTAAATCACCGTTTTCAACTTGTTGTATTTTATAAATCAATCCCAAGTCATAAACATTTATCATAATTTCAGGATCGGAAACCGTTTTTAAGGCTTCCACAACATCAATCATCCGAGCCGGCTCTTCGCCTGCGTCAAGCGCTTGACCAGCCGACGCTTTATATTCTGCCGGCGGTGTATCATCTATACTCATAGCTTGTAGCAATCTGGCTTCATTTTCATCAATTTCTTCAGTCATCATTCATATCTTTCCCGTTGCAACAATCAAAACACCGGCCGCCACCACCAATAATACTACCGGCTGCCATTTCAAACGGATAATGTCAGCCTCATCATGCAGTAGAAAATAATTCATCAACATCACCCACAACGGCGCGGTTAAAATAGCCGCAGAAGCATAGGCCGGATTAAAGCTTAAATACATGGCATAATTTTTTAATAGCATTGAAGCCAATATAATCAGTACCACAACGATACCGCAACATAAATTACGTTTATCAAACAGCGCCGACAGCCACTGCCTTTTTATCAGCAAAAAGCTTAAGTTTGCCATACCTGCCGTGAAACTAACAATCAGCATATAATAATATAATGCGGAAACAATCATTCCTGAAGATTCATTCATGATTTTTTTATTTAAAACATCTATCACGGCAACTCCTATAACCAACGGCCATGTTTTTTTGATTATGTATCGCATATTTTCTGCACGACAAAGCATTAACGCCGCATAACTCATTCCAACAAGCGCTAAAATTATAAAGACCAGTGACAACGGGTGATGAACAAAAAACACCGCTTGATCGGGGGTGACGGTCAGCCATATCATAAAAACAGGCATCAGACTGAACGGTTGGATTGTTCCGGAAACCTCCGCACCGTATTGTCGGGAAATGGCAAAAAAACGATTATCCATATATGCCACCAAACTTCCCTGCACCACACAAAGAATATAAAAAAGCATATTGGGTACGGGCTTGAAGTAAAATAAGAACGGTAGCAAAAAAAGGGAAAGGAGCAAACCCCGATACACCATCAGCAACGCCGGAGGCATTTTAACGTATTGGTTAAAACTTAAATACAGCGCCGTCGTAAAACCGGCCGCAAAGGCAAACAGCCACCACAAATGTTCCATATTCTTCCGCCAAATAAATTTTCTTACCGACTTTTATAAACCAATCTTATTGGATGTCAACCGATTAAAAAAATGCTGAAGCTTTTTTAACTGCAGCAATAAACGCATCTATATCTTCTTTAGTATTATACAGTCCAAAAGACGCACGCGCCAATGAGGTATATCCCATGCGGTTGACCAAAGGTTCGGCGCAATGATGGCCGATGCGCACCGCTACGCCTTCTTTACCTAAAACATAAGCCAAATCTTGCGGATGAATATTTCCAACCTGAAAGGCAAAAACACCTCCTTTATCTTGAGCTGTACCTATGTGTTTGAAATTTTTAATTTCGGACGTTTTTTGCCACATATATAATTCCAATTCCCGTTCATGAGCCTCAATATCCGACCAGCCTGTTTTAAGCATATATTTTAAAGCCTCACCCAAACCGATTGCCTCCACAATTGCCGGCGTTCCGGCTTCAAAACGAGCCGGCGGTTGAGCATAGGTGGTTTTTTGATAGGTTACTTTTTCTACCATATCGCCGCCAGTTTGATAGGGCTGCATAAGTTGCAAAATTTCATACTTGCCATAAAGCACGCCGATACCAGTCGGACCATAGGTCTTGTGTCCGGAAAAGGCTAAAAAATCACAATCAATCTCTTGTACGTCTATTGGCCGATGCACCGCAAGCTGGCAGGCATCTATCAGCACTTTGGCGTTAAGCCGATGCGCGGCAGCTGTTATGTCTTTTATTGGAAAAACCGTTCCCAAAACATTGGACATTCCGGTTACCGCCACCAATTTTGTATGCTCATTTAAATTTTTTATAAACTCTTCCGGTAAGTAAGCACCGTTATCACTGATTTTAAAAACGCGTAAAGTACAACCGGTTTTTTGGGAAACAATCTGCCACGGTATCAAATTGGCATGATGTTCGGCTTCGGAAATTAAAATCTCATCGCCTTCATGTAAATTATCCATCGCCCAAGTCGCCGCAACCAAATTGATTGACTCCGTTGCGTTACGTGTAAAAACAACTTCTTTGGCCGAGGCCGCATTTATGAACTTTTGCACAGTTTGACGCGCGTTTTCATATTCAGTGGTAATTTCATCGGCTAAAGCATAAAGCCCGCGATGAACATTAGCATAAGTTGTGTTATATATACGGCTCATCTTGTTAATGACACATTCCGGCTTTTGCGCAGATGCCGCCGAATCCAAGTACACGACAGGTTTACCGTTTATGCTTTGTAATAAAACCGGAAAATCTTTTTTTATTTCATAAACATCAAACATTTTGCTCCTCTTGGCGCATAATTTAGCAAGTTCTGAAAAAATTTTCAACCTATTTGAGCAATTCCCGATTATCAAATCGGGATTTTTTAGATTAACTCCATTGTTTGTTTTGAAATGCTTTATCCACGAGTGTTT
>CALXZI010000037.1 GCA_944393205.1 uncultured Alphaproteobacteria bacterium
GAGCGTTATGTCAAACTCATCGCTATAAGCTTTACTGAACCTCGCGTCTAACGCGGGGTTTTCCTATTACAAAAAAAGGGAGGTAAAACACCTCCCTTTCACATAAATTTCTTTTATAAGGAATTTATTTTTTCATTACGGCCACGCCCGGCAGCTCTTTACCTTCCATCCACTCCAAGAAAGCACCTCCCGCGGTTGAAATGTAAGTAAATTTGTTTTCAACACCGGCGTTGGCCAGAGCCGAAACCGTATCGCCGCCGCCGGCAACCGAAGTGAGTTTTCCGGCTTCAGTCAATTCAGCGGCTTTTTGCGCAACCTTGTTGGTGGCATTGTCAAACGGTTTCATCTCAAACACGCCTAAAGGTCCGTTCCAAACAAGGGTTTTGCATTCTTCCAACTTGGCATTAATTTGGGCGATGGTCTTTTCGCCGACATCCAAAAGTTCCCAGCCTTCCGCCGGAATATGCTCCAGATCAACCGTCATATGCTCGGCATTGGGCTTGAATTCTTTGGCGGCAACCAAATCAACCGGCAAAATGATTTCGCAGTTGTTGGCTTCAGCTGTTGCCATAATTTCTTTGGCGGTATCAAGCATATCCATCTGAACCAAAGAGTTGTTCGCGTTGACGGCATCATATCCTTTGGCCTTTAAGAAAGTGTGCGCCATGCCGCCGGAAATAACCAGTTTGTTGACTTTTTTAACCAGATTGTTCAACAAATCCAGTTTCGTGGAAACTTTTGAACCGCCGACAATCGCCATCAGCGGGCGTTCCGGATTGTTCAACCCTTTGGTTAAAGCATTAACTTCTTCTTCCATCAGCAAGCCCATGACCGACGGAATTTGTTCGGCAGCCGCCACCATGGAAGCATGGGCACGATGCGCGGTGGAAAATGCATCTGACACATAGACATCAGCGGGTTTAACCAATTCTTTAGCCCAGTCAGCATTACCTTTTTTCTCTTCATCATAAAAGCGCAGATTTTCAAGAAGCAAAACTTCGCCGTTTTTCATGGCTTTAACGGCGGCTGCAACTTTTTCACCGATGCAGTCGTCCACAAACACCACTTTTTTGCCCAAGGCTTTTTGCAGTTCAGGGGCGACGTGTTTTAAGGAGTTTTTCATATCGCCTTTGCCTTCCGGACGGCCAAAGTGGGAAATTACCACCACTTTGGCGCCTTTGTCCATCAAATATTTAATGGTCGGCACCGTGCGGACAATTCGCGCGTTGTTGGTAACCTTAAAATTTTCATCCATCGGCACGTTCAAGTCGGCGCGCAGCATCACAACCTTGCCGTTTAAATTATCCAAATCTTCAAGCGTTCTGTATTGTTGCATATTAAAAATTTCCTCTAATAAAAAAAACACCCCGTCGGCACAAACTTATGATTAAAAAAATCAAAAGCAGATGCCTGACGGGGAAAAATTAAAGCTTAACCGTTGACTTTTGCCATATGAGCAATCAGGTCAAGAACCTTGTTGGAATAACCCCATTCGTTGTCATACCAGCTGATGACTTTGACAAAGGTATCGGTTAATTGAATACCGGCTTTGGCGTCAAAAATGGAGGTGTGAGCATCACCCAAGAAGTCTGATGAAACAACAGCATCTTCGGTATAGCCCAAAATGCCTTTCAACTCACCTTCCGAAGCTTCTTTCATCGCTTTGCAGATTTCTTCATAAGTTGTCGGTTTGACAAGGTTTGCAGTCAAGTCAACCACGGAAACATCCAAAGTCGGCACACGCATGGACATACCGGTCAATTTGCCGTTCAAGGACGGGATAACTTTACCGACGGCTTTAGCCGCGCCGGTTGAAGACGGAATAATGTTGCCGGAAGCCGCACGACCGCCTCTCCAGTCTTTAACGGACGGACCGTCAACCGTTTTTTGGGTGGCGGTGGTGGAGTGAACGGTTGTCATTAAGCCGTCTTTAATGCCGAATTTGTCATTCAAAACTTTGGCAATCGGCGCCAAGCAGTTGGTGGTGCAGGATGCGTTAGAAACAAACTGTGTGCCTTTAACATACGAATCGGTGTTGACACCGCAAACAAACATCGGTGTATCGTCTTTGGAAGGCGCAGACATGACGACATATTTTGCACCGGCGTCAATGTGGCCTTGAGATTTTTCTTTAGTCAGGAACAAGCCGGTAGATTCAACAACATAGTCAGCCTGAACTTCGTTCCACTTCAAATCAGCCGGATTTTTCTCGGCCGTGACACGGATGGCTTTGCCGTTGACCACCAGTTTGCCGTCTTTGACTTCAACCGTACCGTTGAAACGGCCGTGCATGGTGTCATATTTGAGCATATAAGCCATATAATCCACATCAATCAGATCATTAATGCCGACGATTTCAATATCGTTTCTGGCTTGGGCGGCACGGAAAACCAAACGTCCGATACGGCCAAAACCGTTAATACCTACGCGAACTACCATATTTCATTCCTCTAAATTAAATAAGTTGCGCCTTTGCCGGTTTTATTTAAGACAATGGTCGGCAAAGGGTGTGCGGACAGCCCCGCACGGGCATGGATAAAACCTTTAATCGCCTGCTAATTTAGCATTAAAGATTAAATTTTCAAGTTAAAAATGCAACAAGTAAGCAGGATTTCATTTTCCAAAAGCAATGTTCATGTAACAAGTGGTGGATTGGGAATCACAAACTTCACAACGCTCGTGCATTTTGGTTATATCCAATTTATTAAGTTTTTCAGAATAATAATTGCTTTTGCCGCCGGAAATAAGCCATTCCCATTTTTCCCCTTCCGAAGTTCCGCGTCTGAATTGCAGATGAAGTATATCCTGATAAAATTCTTTGGCGGTTTGTAATATATTAAAGCAGCTGTCGCGCCCGTTTTGAGTATTATCAATCGTGATGCGAACACCGAGTGATGGCGTACTTGTGCTGTAAATGTAATATTTGGTATGTAAAACATCATAAATACTATTGGTGTCCGGCCGGCCACTGGTGGTCAAACCTTGCATGGTTGTCGGAAAAGCATTCAGTTTCCAGAAAATGGATGTGTTGGAACATTCATATGCAGCGTTGCACGTAAAAGCATTTGGCGTGTGTAAATGTTCAAGCATGTTGTTAAAAATCAGATTGATTTGTTCGGTCTGTTTATTGAGCTTGTATTTCATCATCGCTTTGGAATAACCCGAGATAGCGCCAACACTTAAAACCCCGATAATGGCCAGCACCCCGAGCATTTCCACCATACTTCTTCCGCATAGAGCCGCATCTGCTTGCTTTCTTTCATTGTGTGCATGAAAGGAAAAGCTAAAAAAATCAAACAAATTCATCAAAAGAACTCCTAAAAACTGCAAAATTTATGTATTTTCTCGTCATTCTAAACCGTTTTTTTTTGCAATTTTAAAGAGTCTCGTGGGGATAAGTTGCAACCGACAGATTTGGCCAATGCCATCGTCTCTTCTCGGAGGCGTGGCAGAACTAGCAATATCAGAAGTTTGACGGAAAGAAACGCATCGGCGGCCAAACAACGGAAAAAGGCAATCAATCTGACTGAAATATTTAAAATTGAAAAAAGAACCGTTTGAAACGGTTCTTTTTGTCCGGTTAAGAGCGTTTTTCATATGCCGATAAAAGCATTTGATACTCAAGCGCTTTGTCCGGTGAATAGCAATCTTCAAGCTCATCAAACAAAATGCTCATCTGCGCTGCTATGTCTGATTTGCTCATCTTCGCAATCTGTTGTGAATATTTTTTTATCAAAGCCGCTTGGTGTTTCTTGCGTTTTTTATCCATCCGGTAACAACAAACACCCCATGCGATTATTATCACAACAAGCACGCTTGTCAGAAAAATTTGAAGTATTGTTTCCATAATTTGTAGATTTTAATAATTACAATGTGCGTTCAGTTTAATTTCTTTTAGCCGAAATTGCAATAAAAAAACCGCCCCGAAAGGCGGTTTTTTTTTATTTTATTGTAAGCAATCGCTTATTCTTGAGTATAAGCCTTTTCCTGCTTGGCTGCCTCATCAGCGGTTCTGGCAACATTAATCAGAATCGTCTGTGAAACTTCCGGATGCAGGTTCAGTTTTACCTGATAAATGCCCAAATCTTTAATCGGCTTTTCCAAGTAAACATAACGGCGTTCAACATCAAAACCGGCTTCATTAATCGCGGCGGCAATGTCACGAATGGTGACAGAACCGTATAATTGTCCGGTTTCGGCAGCCTGACGAATCAATACCGCTTTAAAGCCTTTTAAAGACTCGGCTTTAGCAGAAGCATCGTCAAACAAAGCTTTGTTACGGGCTTCCAATTCAGCTTTTTGTTTTTCAAAATAAGCTACATTGGCCTCGGTTGCGCGTAAGGCTTTATTCTGCGGCAAAAGGTAGTTGCGGGCATAACCGTTTTTAACGTTTACTTTATCGCCCATTTTGCCCAATTTATTAATATGTTCAAGAAGAATGACTTCCATATCAGCACCCTCCCCTTATTGAGCCACATACGGCAACAAGCCGATGTAACGCGCACGTTTGATCGCCCGAGCAAGCTCTCTTTGTTTCTTGGCCGAAACAGAAGTAATGCGGCTCGGAATGATTTTGCCTTTTTCAGAAATGAAACGGGACAACAATTTCACGTCCTTATAATCAATTCTTAAAGCATTTTCGCCGGAAAAAGGACAAGTTTTTCTTTTAAAAAATGATTGTTTTGCCATCTTGTTTCTCCCGATATTTAAGCTTCAACTTCAGCATCAACAGCGGCAACGTCTTCTTCAGAAGACATTTCGTTGTTGAACTCATCCACTTTGATGGTCATGTAACGAATGATATCTTCGTTTAATCTCATCAAACGTTCATATTCAAAAATCGCTTTGGCAGGAGCCACGATGTTTAACAACACATAGTAACCTTTACGGTTTTTTTTGATGCGATAAGCAAGGTTTTTCAAACCCCAGTTATCAACTTTAACGACTTCGCCGCCTTCTTTCTTAACAGCCGCGCTTAAATCGGAAACAAGGCTGTTAACTTGAGAGGCACCCAAGTCCTGACGTGCAATCAGCACGCTTTCGTAATTAGCCATATAAAATTCTCCTTATGGATTCTCAACAAATGGGCGTTGCCGCCCGGTTAATGTATAGCCGCAAAAGAAATTCCCTGCGGCAAGGACAGGCGCCAATATACAAGCTAAAGTTTATTTTTGCAAGTGTTTTTTTATAAAGGTTATTTTAATAAATTGCGGATATCCTTGAAAAACAGGGTTTATAAGGATTTATACGCATGAAAAAGATTAAAAAACTGTGTTTTGCCGCCATATTGCTGTTGGCTGGCTGTGCCGGAGACGCCGGCTCGGATAAAATACCGACTTATTACCTTCTACCTTATGAAGAAGATATGATTGTTTTGCAAAACCTTAAAACGCGGGTTTTGGTTTATTGCTATTCCTCGGCAACTGTCTCTGCCATAGAATGTGCCGATAAATTTACAAATCAAGGATTTGTTCATTTAAGAGACATTCCTTCCTTGCCGGCCAAATATGACAATCTAAAAGGCGATACTTACCCCACCCGTCGTTGGCGAAAGGATGAAAAAATTCCGAGGTGGTAAAGATGCAGGCGCGGATTAATACCATAACTTTCAGTGGATTGGATATCTTGGACGTTGATTTGCAAGTTCAAATCAGCTCCGGATTGCCGGCTTTCACAATCGTCGGACTGCCCGACAAAGCCGTCGCCGAAAGCAAAGAACGCGTGCGCGCCGCCTTTCAAGCTATCGGTATCAGTCTGCCGGCACAACGAATTACGGTTAATCTGGCACCTGCCAATCTCTTAAAAGAAGGATCGCATTTTGACTTGGCTATTGCTGCCGGATTGTTGGGCTGTATGCAAATTTTGCCGCAGGAAGAACTTTCTTCTTATATTGTTTTGGGCGAGCTGGGATTGGATAATACCATTATGCCGGTCAACGGAATTTTGCCTGCCGCCATTAAAGCTCACCGTGAGAACAAAGGTCTTATTTGTCCGCAATGCCAAGGTGGTGAAGCTGTTTGGGGCGGATTGCAGGATATTGTCGCAGCACCGAACCTGCTTTCGCTTATCAATCATTTTAAAGGAATGCAAATTTTACCAAAACCGGTCGCCGGCAAAGCCATAGAAAAGAAAAACCCGCTGGATATGGCTGACGTTCGCGGGCAGGAAAGCGCCAAACGCGCATTGGAAATTGCCGCGGCAGGCGCACATAATATGCTGATGGTCGGCCCTCCAGGTTCGGGAAAATCCATGTTGGCGGCGCGCCTTACCTCCATTTTACCGCCGCTAACAGCAGAAGAGGCTTTGGAAACCTGCATTATTCATTCCATTGCCGGCGAACTTAAAAACGGTGAACTTGATTTTAACCGCCCGTATCGCGATCCGCATCACAGTTCTTCCACACCGGCATTGGTCGGCGGTGGTAAAAAAGCGCGTCCGGGGGAAATTTCACTGGCGCACAACGGTGTTTTGTTTTTAGACGAACTTCCGGAATTTAATCGCTCAACGCTTGAGGCTCTGCGCCAGCCGTTGGAAAACGGCGAAATTACCGTTTCCAGAGCCGAATATCATCATACTTATCCGGCACGCTTTCAGTTGATTGCCGCCATGAACCCTTGTCGTTGCGGCAATTTGGGCATCCCAGGACACGAATGTTCCAAAGCCCCGAAATGCGCCGCGGAATATCAAGCCAAATTATCGGGGCCGTTTTTGGACAGGATTGACATTCACATTTACGTTCCGCCGGTCAGCCCATGGGATATTGCCAATAAAGAAAAAGGTGAATCATCGGCGGTTATCTTAAACCGCGTCCTTGCCGCCAGAAAAATCCAAAAAGAACGTTTTGCCAGACTCGGTCATCCGGAACTTTTAACCAATTCGCAACTCAAAGGAAAATTATTAGAAGAAACTGTTTCTTTGGATGACGATGCCCAAAAACTTTTAATTGACTTTGCCGACAAGTTTAAACTTTCGGCACGCGGTTATCATCGCACTTTAAGGTTGGCAAGAACAATTGCAGACTTGCAAAATGAAACAAATGTGCATAGAATGCATATTGCCGAAGCTCTAAATTACCGCCGGATGTCACCGGCTTAAACAAAACACAAGGAGATGTATAATGAAAATATACCGGCCGTCTAAAATTTTACTGGTATCCGCCATAGCCGTCCTGTTTGCCGTATCGGCAGGTGCGGATAACCTTAATGCCGCTTCAAGGCAGCCCGCTTATACCATCCGAGACATGATGGAAAGACGCGGCCGGCCGCCGAAACCGATTGTTCATAACAATCAGGTGGAAAAAAATGTTCGTACCAACGCCACAGTTTCTTATCGGGAAGCCGCTGCCGATAAAGACGGCAGTTTATTCCCCGGCGGCAGTTGTGAAAGTTGTTTTACCAGTGATCCGGCAGACAAAGACGGCAGTTTGTTTCCGGGAGGTCCCTGTACCCGATGCTATAACAGCGGTCCGCTCATTGATACCGGTCCGTGTGAGGAATGCGAACAACCCAAACCGAGAATTGCTAACTATCTGATTGCTTATACTCCTTATATTTACCAAGCTGTTGCCCGCGATTGCTGTGCTATGGCGCCTTTATATCTTGACCATGTAGATTTTAAGCTTAATGATGGTTTCAGCACCACACCGTACGGTGAAAAACTCGGCAATTACCGTTTTCGGATTTTCGGTTGCCGTCGTTATGATAAAGAGGCTATCTTAAATCAAGGCCGCATTATGCAAAAAGACATGAACTTTAACAAAGTCTTTGAAGACGTGACCGGTAATTGTTATAATTTGGTCAAATTACCGGAAGATTTGTGTTTGCAGACAACGCCCTCACCGTTGCCGGAATATCTTTTGACAGCAGAGATTACCGACTTCTTTATGAATGTCTGTGACGGCTATAATTGGCAAGAAGCTCGTGCCGACAACAGCCGTAGCGGCTCGGCGGAGATGACCGTAACATGGCGTTTAACAAACCTGACTAAAACGACCGTATTATGGGAAGGAACAACCACCGGTTACGCTGATTTATATGTTGGTAGTGAAGACGGCGAAATTAAATTAGCCGAATCGGCCTTTGCCGATGCTGTGAGCAATTTGCGCAATATGCCAGGATTTGAAGACCAACTGATGGTGCGTTTGACGCCGGAAGAGCTTACCGCACAACGCAACGCCCTGATTGATGAAGAAATTGCTCTTAATCCGGCTAAATGCCAATTTCAAAAAGAACTGCAATGCTATAAACAGTGCCAAATTATCTGTCCGGTTGCCAATACACCGCAATGTGAGCAAGTACGCAGCGAATGTGGCTGTCAACCGGCTCCGGTTATTGTGGAAGATGCCGGCGTGATATCGGGCGCGGCGGTTTTTGAAAATCCAATCAAAGAAATCGGTGGTGTTGTTTCAAGCGGAGAAACAACCGTAGTGGATGATACGTGGGTGGACATTCAAAAAGATACAAAATCTTTTGATAGTTTATGTATTATTGATCGGCCGCCTTATGACACTTTAAGTCCGGAAAATCTGTATAAAGTGCGCGCATCGGTGGTAGAGCTGGACAATAAAGCCGGCAAGAAAGGTGCCGGACTGATTATTTCTGAATCGTTTGTATTGACATCGGCCGATTTGGTTGACAAGGCAAGCAACTCTTACCTGTTGAAAACCATTAACGGCAAAACCCTAACCGGCCATGCTGTGCGTGTTAATCCCAGCAAAAACATCGCACTGATTATGCTTGATGAACCAACAGCTTATACGCCGCTTTCCTTAAATCTTGATTTGCCGAAAGTTAATGATGAAGGATTTATGGTGTTGGGCATTTTAGATGTTGATGATTTTGCCGACGGTGAAAATTATATTGACAACAGCGGCAAAGTTACCGGATACCGCTACTCGGAAGACAGAGGCTCGGAAATCATGATGGACACTTTTGTTCAGCATGTGACCATCGGCGGCGTTCTGATTGACAGGCATGGCACCATCAACGGTATGGCGCATTCCGGCAAGAAAACCGAAAACGGCCAAGATTTGTTCTTACCGACCGAAACGGCGCTACGTAGCATCGGACTTTCCATTTGTGATAAATTATATGAAAAACCAAGTCCGTGGCGGCAAACTGTTTATAAACCCGTTACCGAAAAAATTCTGTCTTCGGCACCCAAAGCACCTGAAGTTTTGGCTCCGGAAGAAAGAAAATAAAGTAAGCAAGTGGTATTAAAAAAACGTTTACCGGAAAAGGTAAACGTTTTTTTATGCTTAACTCGGTAACGACCCCGGCTGAATAAAGGTATAGAAAATTTTCTGTTCGTTATCCGAGGAAGTTTTTTTCACGGTCGGTGTGGCGATATTTTCTTCTGCTTCTGAACTTTCATGATGTTTACGATCAAATTCTTTAGCAGCAATAAACAAATCCACCTCTTCGCGAACTTCTTTTGTTGCTTCCGCAAAGATATTCAGCAACTTGTCCACAGCTTGCGGTACTTTCATGCCCAACCGTTGTTTCCAACGCCATAAAATATAATATATCTCCAAAAGGTCTTCAGCTGAAAACTCAATTTGGTCGTGACATATGGCGACACCCAAGGTGATGGCAATATACACATCATTTTCTGCCTGTTGCAGAATTTCTTTTATGTTTTCCATAACTTAATTTTTTAATAATTTCATTTGTATGTATATTATCATTTAAGATTTTTTTGTCAATATTGTTTGTTTGGGAATTTATAAGATAACGCGGTTGTTAAAAATATTTATTTTGTATTCATTGTCTGATTTTGGATTTCCGATCCTCGGCATCTCTTTTGTTTTTTGAGCGACAACAACTTCTGTCGGTTGCGACTTATCCCCACCCAACTCTTTAAAAAAAAAAAAAAAAAAAAACGGTTTAGAATATCGGGAAAATAGATACTTTTTGCAATTTTTTAGGAGACGACGATGCGGGAAAATGGTAGAAGTATGGTTGAAATGCTCGGGGTTTTAGCAATTATCGGGGTTTTAAGTGTTGGCGCTATCTCGGGTTACTCCAAGGCGATGCTTAAATACAAACTCAACAAACTTACGGAATCTTTATCCATGTTGTTTGTTAATTATGTTGAACTTGATACTAAAGACTACACCAACAATATGATAGCCCATATCGCGCCGGATTCTTTTATGTTATACAACAGCAATTTGGGTGCCGCCGATGTTTTCGGCAACTACTGGAGCATCGGCGAATATGGATTGTATGTGCGCATCGGCTATAGCGGAAGCATAGCCGAAGGTGCCTATGTGCGCGATGAAAGCGCCATCCGCGACTCATGTCCGGTTATTCTTCAAGCCGGAAAAGACGCCGGATTTGCCAGAATGGTTTTGTTTACGCCGGACAGTTCCACAACTATATGCAATCAGGATTGCCGCTTGAGTTATATCGACCTCAATATCAGCAAAATTCGCGAACTTTGCGAAATGGTTGCCAACGCCGCTAACGGTGACGCCATTCTTTATTTTCAGTTGTTCAAACAAGCTAAAGCCGCCGTATAAGAACTTTTGCAATGTACCGTGCAACATATATAGTCATGAAAAAACCGCCTTTATAGGCGGTTAAATAAAATCTATGCGGCGGCAAAAAACTTAACGACCGTATACAAATCAGTTCTTTCCGAAGTATATTTTTTCAGAAAAACATCTTCCAGCTCGGGAATAATGCGGCTGATTTCCCAGTCGGTTATTTGCGGGCGGTGAAAGCAACAGCTCCAGCATTCTTTTCTTTGACAAGATATATCATAACAAGCTAGCGAAAAAATACGCATACAATGCGGAAAATGCTGAATTAAGGCTTTAATCACAATATTAAAAACTTCTTGTTCTGTCATAAAAAAAATAATAGAAAGAAATATAAAATTTAGTATTCCGGCTGTAACATATCATTTGAGCAATGTCAAATTTTAAAAGGAAAAAAAATGCCGCCCAAACCACTTGCTGTATATATCCATTGGCCATATTGCAAGAGTAAATGCCCGTATTGCGATTTTTTTAAGCGCGTGCAAAAAAATGTACCGCAAGAAAAAATCGTTCGTGCTTATCTTAAAGAGTTAAACTTTTATCATCGTCTGTTGCCGAATAGGTCTGTTTGTTCGGTTTTTTTTGGCGGCGGCACACCTTCTTTGATACTCCCCGATAATATCAACCGGTTGCTTGAGTATATTTTTAAGCTTTGGAAACACGAGCCCGATGTGGAAATCAGCCTGGAAGCAAATCCAAACTCGGAATATCCCGATATGTTCAGACAACTGCGCCGGGCCGGCATCAACCGCCTGTCTTTAGGTGTGCAGGCCTTAAACGACAATGATTTACGTTTTTTGGGACGAACGCATAACTTAAAACAGGCTCTGCACAGCATTGATGAAGTTTTGAAAAATTTTAACAACCATTCCATGGATCTGATTTACGCCCGACCAAACCAAACGCTTGATAATTGGCAGCAAGAAATGGAACAAGCCATTGCTTTCGGCTTTAAGCATTTGTCATTATATCAGTTAACGATTGAAAACGGAACACCGTTTGCTAAAAAAAACATTCAGACTTTAGATGAAGAATGCGCGGCAAATATGTATGCTTATACGGTTAATTATTTGCGAAAACTTGGTTATCCGCGGTATGAAGTTTCAAATTTTGCACCGGCAGCATATGAATCAATTCATAACAAATGTTATTGGGAAGGCGGCGATTATATCGGCATCGGCGAATCGGCACATGGGCGGTTAACGCTCAACGGAAAGTTTTATGCGCTTGATAACCCGCCGGCACAAAATGGCTTTTCGGCCAAGCGGCATAAAGAAATTTTGACAGCAACGGAACGCGCTGAAGAACTATTAATTATGGGATTGCGGCTACAAAAAGGAATTGATAAATCTCGTTTTAAAACGCAATGCGGGTTGGATTTTGACGAATTTATCAATCAAAAGGCCGCGACTTCTTTGGAAAAACAAGGTTTGCTTGTGAATCACCCAAACAATCTTGCCGCAACGGATGATGGTTTTTTATTGTTGGACAATTTAATTATGCAATTATGCAGCTAGAAAAACGATAAACAAATAATATCTCAAAGGTTGCGACTTATCCCCACGAGACTCTTTAAAATTGCAAAAAAAAAAAACGGTTTAGAATGACGAGCAAATACATAAATTTTGCAG
>CALXZI010000038.1 GCA_944393205.1 uncultured Alphaproteobacteria bacterium
CTCCTTTCGGGGCTTTTTTTGTATCTTAAAATAACATTATCTTCTCGCGGGATTCGAACCAAGGTTCGTTCTGGCTCATAAGCTCAATGTATTGCATACATTTCGCTAACTCGCTGCGGTCACTTGTTTTGTAACATTTGCCACGGTCGTTTTACTTCCCTTGCAAATTAACAAATCTGCGCCTGTCGGCGAAAAACAACCGGAGCATCGGTTGTTTTTCTACTCCAGCCCGCCGGGCGCGCCATTAAACTAAAAGCTCCTTTCGGGGCTTTTTTTGTATCTTAAAATAACATTATCTTCTCGCGGGATTCGAACCAAGGTTCGTTCTGGCTCGTAAACTCAATGTATTGCATACAAAATAAATGCAGTGATAACTGCAATATGTTATTTCGCATTTTGTGGCAACAGAATTATAATAAATTTTTACACCGTATATTTTATTTTGATGCGCTACTTGTGGATAGATAATTGGCATTTGACCTTCTTGAAATAATTGATTATAAAAAAAATGATTTAAAATTTTAAGGAGGTTTTATGCCTAAAGTTTTGGTTATCGGTGGTGCCGGATACATTGGCAGTCATGTCGTTAAAGAGCTGCTGGAAGGCGGTTATGAAACGCTCGTATTTGATGATCTATCCACCGGACAGGAGGTAAACCTATTTAAGGAAGCCGGATTTATCCGCGGTAATATTTTAGATAAAAAAGCATTAGATGATGCCATGCGACAAAATATTGACGCCGTGGTACATCTGGCCGGTAAAAAGGCTGTTGGCGAATCTATGGAAACACCGCAAAAATATGCTGAAAACAATATTAACGGCTCCGTTAATATTTTAAATTCCATGGTTGAAAACGGCGTCAAACATATTGTTTTTTCGTCCTCTGCGGCGGTTTACGGCACACCGCAATACCTGCCTTTAGATGAAAAACATCCGCTCAATCCGGTCAATTTTTACGGCTTTACTAAAATGGAAGTTGAAAATTTGATGGAATGGTATAGTCGTTTGAAAGATTTTAATTTTATAGCGCTACGTTATTTTAATGCCGTTGGTTATGCCGCTGATAAAAGCATTACCGGTCGGGAGAAAAATCCGCAAAATCTTGTACCGATTATCATGGAAGCTGCCACGGGCAAACGCGACGGATTTGCCATTTTCGGCAGCGATTATGACACACCGGACGGTACTTGTTTACGCGACTATATTCACGTTAGCGATTTGGCAAGCGCCCATGTCGCGGCTATCCACCGTTTGATGACGGATAAAAAATCATATAAGCTCAACCTTGGCACCGGCAAAGCGGTTTCGGTCAAAGAAATTGTTGACGCCACCGAAAACGTTATCGGCAAAAGGTTGAATTATCGTTATGCGGCGCGGCGTTCGGGCGATCCGGCCGTGGTGGTCGCTAAAGCCGATTTGGCGCGCGAAGTACTCAACTGGCGGCCACGGTATACGGATATTGAAGAAATCATCCGTACAGTTTGGAATTTGGAACTTTAATTAAGGAATAACTATTTATGGAAACTTTAACGGACTTTTTTACCAATCATGCGGTTTTATCACAAAACTGGATGTGGACGATTTTCGGCATCAGCGTGATTGTGCTGTTGTTTTTGGATTTATGTGTTTTTAACCGCAAAAACGAAGAACCGCATTTTTGGCACACATTATGGATTTGCGTGTTTTATATCGTTATCGCCTTAATCTTCGGCGTGTTTGTCATTTATGAAGAAGGTATGGAAAAAGGTATGCTTTATTTTACCGGTTATTTGTTGGAAAAAAGCCTATCTTTAGATAATATTTTTGTAATGTCGGTGGTTTTTTCTACCATCGGCGTGCCGGCAAAATATCAACACAGAGTCTTGTTTTGGGGTATTTTGGGCGCGCTTGTGATGCGCGGAATCATGATTTTCTTGGGCGAAGCGCTTATTTCGCGTTTCCATTGGGTACTTTACATTTTCTCGGTATTCCTGATTTACACCGGCGCTAAAATGCTGACCGTTAAAGAAGGCGAAGCAACACCGTTTAAGGAAACCAAACTCTATAAAACCTTGTCAAAGTTTTTTCACGTAACGCACGAGCTGCATGACCAACATTTTATGTTCAAAGAAGACGGCCATTGGCATATTACGCCGCTGTTTTTTGCGTTGATTATTATTGAAACCATGGACGTGATTTTTGCCTTTGACAGTATTCCGGCGATTTTCTTGATTACGCAAGACGTGTTTATTGTTTACACCAGCAACATCTTTGCCATTTTGGGCTTGCGGGCGTTGTATTTTCTGTTGGCGGCAATTATCAATAAATTTACGTATTTAAAACCGGCATTGTCCATTATTCTGATTTTTATCGGATGCAAAATTTTCTTGCCGCATTTCGGACTTAAAATTGAAGCGTGGCAATCTTTGAGCGTAACCTTTACTGTGTTGCTCGGCGGAATGTTGCTCTCAATTTATAAAGACCATGAGAAAAAAGTTGCAACAGATAAAAAATAAGTTTGGAAAATCTTAAAAAACTGTCGGAAACGGCAGTTTTTTTTTAATAATCTGGTTGTATTGCCTTAATAAAAGCGTCCGCAAAAATACGACAATAAATAGAGATTTATCCCCACGAGACTCTTTAAAATTGCAAAAAAAAAAAACGGTTTAGAATGACGAGCAAATAAGTATTTTTTGCAATTTTAGGAGAAAATTATGCGCGAATGTGGTAGAAACGACCGCCCGACGAACAGTGTAGATGCGCAGCCTTGTTTGAGCGACGTGTACAAAAATAGTATACGAGCGAGAAGAAGGCAAGCAGATGCGGTGTTATCCGGACGGTCTATGGTGGAGATGTTAGGCGTGCTGGCGATAATTGGGGTTTTATCTGTCGGTGCCATCTCGGGTTATTCCAAAGCAATGCTTAAATACAAACTCAACAAACAAAGCGAACAGTTGACCTATCTGCTGAACAGTACTTATCAGCTTTTAAGCGAAAGTAAATTCATGAAAACAGAAGATAAGGCTTATAATATGACCGATATGCTCATTAAATTAAACCTTGTTCCTCAAGAAATGATAAAAGATTCTAATTTCAAGTTTATTTATGATGCTATGGGAAATGAAATTTTTGTCGGCTGGGAAAAAGACTCCAAACGTAAACATGATTTTTTTAAGATAACGTTATTTGGCGTCAATAATCGTATTGATGACAATACTTGCATAAATGTCTTAAATTTCAGCAAAGAAATGAGTGGCTTTTTATGGCAGACACATTTTATTTACAGCACCGACGAGGACGACAGCGACCATTATGATGTTCGTACATATGGCGACGCCTATTGCGGTAATACTTATCCATGTCTTAAAGATTTGACGGTTGCCCGTATCCGCGAACTGTGCGACACTTGCCTAAACCAGACAATATGCAATATTCGTATTTTATGGTATTAAGACAAAGTTGTAACTCTAACACCTTTAATGTTTGTGAGATGTTATATATATGTCATGTGTTAAAAAAGCTCCCGTTTACTGAACAAATCATAAACGGGAGTTTTTTTAATCTTTATGGCGGAAAGTAATACGCCCTTTGGTTAAATCATACGGGGTCATTTCAATATCAACTTTATCGCCGACCATAACCCTGATTCTAAATTTGCGCATTTTTCCGGCCGTGTGTGCCAATATTTCCACGCCATTATCCAAACGTACCCTAAACATGGCGTTTGGCAACTTTTCAATTACTTCACCGGTTAATTCCAGTAATTCCTCTTTACTCATAAACAAAACCTCTTTTCTGTTTTTGTCATTTAATTTGCTATTTGTATAAACTTAATTTTTTAATTTTGCAATTTATTTCTTCTGGTTTTAGGAAATTTTATCATAAATGTCGTACCGCGATTTAGAACACTGTCAACACTTATCATTCCTTGAAACTTTTCCACCAGCGATTTTACAATCGCCAATCCAAGTCCCGTTCCTTGATAGCGGCTGCTACGGCCATCTGAATAAAATGGTTCAAAAATATGGCATAGTTTTTCCGGCGATATACCTATCCCTGTATCTGAAATTTCAATCAAAACATAGTTTTGATTTTTTGAAGTACGAATAGAAAGTTCTCCGCCCGATGGCATTGCCTTAAGGGCATTTTGCGCCAAGTTTAAAATAATCATTTTAAAGTCCGCCTCATTACCGACAATAATATTTCGTCCTCCGGCATTTTGTTGCCGAACAACCACGCCGTTTCTCTTGGCTTCATAATCTAAAAGCGATACAATCTCACTTATATTCGTATCTGCATCAAACGTGCTATGTTCATTACCATTGTTTTTAGCCAGTTTTAGCAATCGTTCCGGCATTTCAACACTGTTGACAATCTGATTATATACCATCAGAAGATATTTTTTATCTTCTCTATCATCCGGAATGTTTTTATAATATGTGTCCAAAAGACCTTCCAATATCATCCGCACAGAGCCAAGATTGTTCTTCATTTCATGCGCAACAGAGGTGGCTAAAAAACCAAGTGATGCAATTTTTTGTTCATGTGAAAAACGAATATCATCACTTAAATCACGAATAGATTCAATAATGTAAAAATCGTTTTTGTCGGTGGTGTCTTGTATTTTTAGCGGCGCAGCATTGATCGCCAACGGTTTTCCCGACATATTTTGAATAAGGCTGATAGCTCGGGATGAATTGTTTTTTATCTCTCGCAACGGACAACTAAACATTCCTTCCGGACACGGAGCATCAAAATTATACGCCTGATAACATTTGCGGCAATTTTCTATTTTCATGTTTTTGAGCTGTTTAAGATAAGCTTTGTTAGCCAACATAATGTTATGATTATGATCTATCACTCTAATTCCGTCCGGTATGGCATCAATCAACGATTGCAAAAATGTTTCTTTATTTTTGATTTCGGCAATATTATTTTCTATGTTATCAATCATACTGTTGAAAGTTTTGGCCAGAGTATCAAATTCATCAAAAAATATTTGTTTTTTGCCTAATAAAATCCGATGAGAAAAATCTCCTTTTGCCACAAATTTACTAGCTTCCGTTAATCTACGGATAGGAACAATCACCCATTTTTGCAGCAACAAGCCTAAAACAATAATTGATATCAAAGAAAACAGCGAACTCGTGCTGATAATTTTAATACCTTCCATAAAGGCCAGACTTCTCTCATTATAATTTTTTTGAAGTTCTTTATTTAAATTTTGCTCACGAGAAAGCTCTTCCTGTTTTTGACCAAGATCGCCACTCAATACTTCTTGACTTTCTTTGGAAAGTTCCACTTTGGAATTGGACAATTCCCGCCGCAAAGCAATATTTTCATACAGAAGCTCCATAACATATTGGTTACGCAACAAAATTGAATTTTGGTCTTCTTGATATTTTTTACCGTATATATTTAAAAACAAAGTCAGAAACAATACGGCCATTAAAATTAACAAAACAAAAACCGTATAGAAAATTTTTTTATTCAGACTAAAATACATTTTGTATATTTTCCTTGTTTAAAAACATTGCTCAAATATTTTTTTATCATTTATTTGCAAATAGGGATTGCACTGTTTTTCCAAACCTAAAGTTACCGGCGCTACGGGCAAATTTTGTGCAAAACGTGTTTGCATCCGCTGCACATATGCGGCCATCGTCTCGGCGCCATTGTGCCGGACGGCATCAGTTAAACCATGTTGAGTATATTCATGTCCCGGATAAAAAAGCGTTTCATCCGGCAATGCTTTGATTTTTTGCAAACTGTCCCACATCTGTGCGGAAGTTCCTTCAAAAATGCCGCCTATACACAAGTTAAACAAAACATCTCCGGTAAAAAGCGTTTTATCATCAGAAAAATACCACAAAACATGACCACGAGTGTGTCCGGCCGCGCTGATAACTTTAACCGGCGATGCTCCAAATAAAAATTCATCACCGTCTTTGATGCCGATATCCAAACCGTCAATAAGTTCTTTTTCAGCTTGCGGACCGATGATTTTTAAACCATATTTTTCTTTTAATATTTTATTACCACCAACATGATCAAAATGATGATGCGTCGTAAAAATATATTGTGGATGAAGTTGTAATTCTTGACATTTTTTTATGACCGGCTCGGCCTCGGAAGCATCCACCACCGCCCCTGTGCCGGTTTGTTCGTCAACAATAACATAAGCGTAATTGTCCATCACACCGGCACGACATAAAACAGGATTAATCTGCAAACTCATACTCACCCTCCAACTTTGCACCATCCAAATAAAAGAATTTATAATATGTTAGGGTATAATCCAACAAACCGGCATAATTTTGCAGGTT
This sequence comes from uncultured Alphaproteobacteria bacterium, assembly GCA_944393205.1. Taxonomy (GTDB): domain Bacteria; phylum Pseudomonadota; class Alphaproteobacteria; order RF32; family CAG-239; genus CAAFZY01. Next base: position 6,306 of record CALXZI010000038.1, read on the forward strand.
GTTATCCAAAACGAATGTCCAATCCATGCGTTTGCCATACATGGTATTTCCCCGACGACGGGATTCTTTGCGCGAATTCCAAAACTGTTGATAACGGATGTTTGAATTAATCCGCAGCACATAAGCCCGAATTGATTCTTCAAGAGAGGGATAAATATGGTAGCGATATGAATCGTCATCATCATCAACCGGCTTTAAGCCCTCGGTTGTGTACCAATCTCGCGCTTTGTACAGATTGTTGCCTTGAACCGCTATGCGCGATGTTCCCCAGTTGGTATAAATTGCCGCCGCCGCAATTAAAATAGAGGGCGGAACAATATCTACCCGACGAATAAGCTCCTTTAAAAGTTTTAAATGTCGCCGCGTGTCTTTAAACGGTGTCGTAACATCATATTTTTTTGCCATCTTTTCTATATAATATGTTTCCGTTTCGCCAAAATCACCCTCTTGTTCAAAACTATAAGCGACGGCATCCAGATATTCCCGTTCTTCCATCACCTCATCGTTAACTTTCAAAATCAGCGGCATCATAATTTGCACAAACACACGATTACGCTCGGTTTGATTTTTGAATAAAGCGAAATCATCAGGAATATTTTTTACAAAAATACGAGGATATTCATTGTCAGGAAGTTTAATATATTCATCATAAGCCAATTCATGAAACATATATATCAATTCAGTTGTGGAAAAATCGCTTAAATACACGCCAGATTTTTTAATTGCCGCCTTGGCTCTTGATTTTTGCGGCGGCGCCGGAAGTAATGACGATTTTTTTACTTCAGAGACATCTGCGAGTTTGTTTTCTGCCGAGGAAGTTTCCGCCGAACAGCAGATGTTCGGTAAAATTATCATCAGCAACGCTGTTAAAAACAAGCTCTTTTTTATCATTCTTCCTGACCAACCGGTTTGACCTCTGTAATTTGAGGAATATAGTTTTTAAGTATTTTCTCCACACCATCTTTTAAAGTCCGCATGGCATAAGGGCAGCCGGCACATTTGCCGGTCAGTTTTACCCACAATACCCCGTCTTCAAATTTGTTTAATTCAATATCGCCGCCGTCACGATTTAAAGCCGGCCGAATCCGCGCCGCTACCAATCCGGAAATTTTTTTCATGAGCGCCTCTGGTGTTTCTTCCGGTATTGTTTCCGACTCTAAAACCGCTTGGGCGCCCGTGGCGGCAAAATCCAATATCTCGGCCATAATCTGCGGGCTCAAATCTTCCCAAGATGCAGACGGAATTTTGGTTACCGAAACCATATCTTGCGAAATCAAAACACTTTCTACACCGCCCAAATCAAAAATTGCTTCCGCCAACGGCGATTTTCGTAAAGATTTCGTATCGGCAAATTCCGCCACATTATTTTTAAAAATCCGTTTTTCGGGGCAAAAATTACGAATATTTTCATCAGCGGTTGTTTGTATATTAATAAGCATTAGACTGATCCCGTCGTGTTATAACATTTATAATTTTATCCAACTCAAAACCGGCTTTGGCCGTGTAATATCCCAAAGCCAGCAAATGATTCGGAGCGGTTGTGCTTTCCGGCTTACCGTTGCGAACGATAAAAGGTTCAAGCAAAAAACCGTTTTCTAAAGTTCTGCTTAAAGAAGTCCAGTTTTCGTACTGTCCCGCGGCTAAAATTTCGGTCTGAAAATCAACCCCCAGCGCCGAAAGCATAACATAATAACCATACAACCGCCCTTGAGCATAATAAAAAACATTGTCTGCACGGCCGTCTAACCATTCGGAACTATGTTCACGCACATGTTGTTCAATATCCGCTGCCACATTTTCCAAGCCTTTGATGACCGAATGCAACACATTCAACAAAATGTCTTCATTTTTTCCCGTGGGTAAAATCAATCCATCGTTAAAACGCAACAAAGCTTTGCGCGCCTTGCGATATTGTGCGCCGGACGAGGGCGCCAACGATAGATTTTCAGTTTTGGAAAGCAGCCAGATGTTTCCGGGATAATTTAAGAATTCCGCCGCTTTGTTTAGCTTTTCCGAATCATAATTAGCGGCCAAAACTTTAATCACGCTTTTTAGCGAATCTATGATACCCAATTGATATTGGGGCATATTATCCAATACATAGCCAGGGAAAATAAACGGTAGGTTCGGCGTCCACATATGATCATCAACTTCACGCGTTATGAGACCAGCCGCCGAATGAACAACGGCTAATCCTTTGGTCGGTTTTTCCGGATTAATGACCAATGACTTATCAATATTCTGCGTTGCCCAGCTACCGACAATATAATACAACAGCAAAAAAGCCGGCAAAATAATTGCTATGGATTTCCACGATTTACGAACAAAAAGAAGACACCGCATAACCCGTTCCTGTGTCACGGGATTGTTACGTTTTATCACTTCCAGTATTTCCGTTAAACGCTTTTTAAGCGTTTTCCACTGTGGTTTATTTGGCATGAACACCTCTTTTCTTTTGCAACAACTTGAATATCTCCGAAATATCCAAGACACGAGTTATTTTAGCGAGAATCAGAAAAGTTGCAAGCCCCAAAATGCCTAATCCGCCCAATATACATAATTTGCATATTATTCCTAAATGCAGCCAACCGCCGAAAGTAAGGTTAAGCGCTTGCTCGGCGCTAAATACAACAGCTCCCATCAACAGCGAACAAAATGCTATCTTGGCAATTTTATAAATTAAAACACCGGAAACTTGCCAATACCCGCGCTTTTTCAAACCGTAGACATATTGAAACAGTGATACAAACGCCGCAATCGTAGTGGCTGCCGCTATGCCGACATGTCCAAACGGACGCATTAAAATCAGGTTAAAAATAAGATTGGTTAAAAACACAACCGCACTATATTTTACCGGTGTGACCGTATCACCACGGGCAAAGAAATTCGGCATTAAAGCTTTAACCAAAACATAACAAGGCAAACCTACCGAATAAGCGATAACCGCATAAGACGTCATTTGCGAATCGGATGCGGTAAAACGTCCATGCTCAAATAATATATTAATGACCGGATAGGCCAAAACAATCATCAAAACCGCGGCCGGAAAAGACAATAAAGCACCGTATTCAACAGCTTTGTCTTGTGTACGGCAACTTTCGGTTATGTCATTAGCCTTCAACTGCTTGGATAAAATCGGCAGCAAAGCCACGCTTATCGCCGCGCCGACCACGCCCAACGGCAATTGTTGCAGACGGTTGGCATAATAGAGCCAAGAAATAGCTCCTGTTCCAACCAGCGAAACAATAATCGTATCCACAACCATATTAATTTGGTAAATGCCGGCACCGACCACCCCCGGCGCTATCCGTTTGAACAATGTCTTTATCTCCGGATTTTGCAAAACTTTCTTGATGTTATAATACGGCGAAATTTTAGCATTTTGACGCTTTAGAAAATATCCGAGCCATAAAATTTCTAAAAAACCGGCAACCGTTATGCCGACAGCAAAACCATGCGCCGGCGTGGCGCTGAACGGGACAAACAAAAATCCGGAAATTATCATCATCAAATTTAAAATAATCGGCGCAGCGGCCGGAGCGGCAAATTTTTCAAACGAATTTAAAATGCCTGCTTGAAAAGAAACAATGGAAATAAACAACAAGAAAGGGAAAGTAATGCGGCACAAAGATGTCGCCAACTCCATTTTTCCGGTATCGTGGACAAACCCCGGAGCCAAGACATCAACAACATAGGGCATAAAAACTTCAAACAAAACCACAAAAATCAGCAGAAAAAACACTAAAATAGAAATAGCTTCAGAAGCAAAAAGCATAGATTTTTTTTTGCCTTCGCCAACCAATTTTTGTGAAAAAATTGGCACAAAAGCACTGGTAAACGCCCCTTCGGCAAAAAGGCTGCGAAACAGATTAGGCAACTTAAACGAAACAAAAAACGCATCCGAAACCATTCCGGCACCCAACATATTGGCCAATACCATATCCCGCAAAAAACCGGTTATACGGCTAACAAAAGTAAAGCCGCCAAAAGTGGCGATTGATTTGAATAGTGACATGGCAAATTTCCACAAACGTTATGAATATTTGTTGTTAATTTAACGAAAAAAGATTATCTTTGCATCAATTATTTCATATTGATGTGGATTTGTTGCAAAAGTTGTGCAAAAATAACTTGACAAAACTATATAAATATGCTTAAGATAGACAAAACGGCTCAAGAAAGGAAAAAGAAATGAGTAAAGCAACAATACAAGCCAAATTTGGCGGAAGGAAGATTGGAAGCGGCGAAAACCGCGACATCCCGACTCCGAAAGCTTTAAAAGAGTTGGTAAATAAAGCTATGGAATCAAAGAGCAACACCGTTTCTTTGAACAAAGACCAGCAAGAGCGTCAATAAGTTTTACTTTAAAAATGTTTCATAATAACCTCTGCCGCCCCAACAGGGCGGTTTTTTTATTGCCGAATGGCAAGTTGAATTATCCGCGATGATAAGGATGACCATTTAGGATGGTTTGCACACGATAAATCTGTTCGGTTAAAACCGCACGCATCAGCATATGCGGCAAAGTGAGTTTACCAAACGAAAGCACTAAATCGGCACAGTCTCGCGTTTGTTGTAAATGGCCATCGGCACCACCGATTAGAAAACAAATATCGGAGCAACCGTTTAACATCCATTTTTTAAGTTTTTCAGCCAATTCAATACTTCTCATATTTTCACCGCGTTCGTCCAAAACAACAACTTTTGCGCCAGCCGGAATATGGTTTAACAAAAATTCAGCTTCTTCGGTCTGCGTAGAATTCTCTTTTTCTTGAATAATAATATTCCAACCGGAGCGTTTGACATACTCTTCTATCAACATATATTCCGGCGAATTTCGGCGACATTTGCCTATGGCCAAAATGTGAATTTTCATAATATCTTACCTCTATTTTATTTATGTTCCATATTGTTTAAAAAGTAAATATTTTTCTGACAGAAACCCTTAAGATAACTTATCCCCACGAGACTCTTTAAAATTGCAAAAAAAAAAACCGGTTTAGAATGACGAGCAAATACATTTATTTTGCAGTTTTTAGGAGTTCTTTTGATGAATTTGTTCAAATTTTTTAGCTTTTCCTCTTTGACACACAATGAAAGAAGGCAAGCAGATGCGGCACTATGCGGGCGTTCCATGGTGGAAATGCTCGGGGTTTTAGCAATTATTGGAGTTTTGAGCGTCGGTGCTATTTCGGGTTATTCCAAGGCCATGATGAAGTATAAGCTCAACAAACAACGCGAACAAATCAGCCAAAT
>CALXZI010000039.1 GCA_944393205.1 uncultured Alphaproteobacteria bacterium
CTTAACTATGCTTATGCCGACAAAGGTTGTGGCACAAATATGGAAATGGGAACAAGAAAAGGCAAGCTTTTGAAAGGCATAAACGGCGATAGACAATGCTATCAATGCGTGTGTAAAGAAGGATATACCGCTTCGTTCCAAGACGGCAAACAGGTGTGCATGAAAGTATCCTTTATAAAATGTTTGGGCTACCCGCTCACCAGCTGCTCAAGCCCAGCCATGTCTTGTGACGAATGTCAGGATGGTGATAAGACCAAATACAAAGCTGTTAGTTGTGCACGTGGTTATATGGTAAGTGCTGGGAAATGCGAGCCGCGTGATTGCTCTGCTTATCCGCTCGCCAGTTGTCCGGTCGGAGGCATTTGCATGAACTGTGTCAGTGCCGGAAAACAGACTTACCAACTTGCTGCCTGTGAAGACGGGTTTACATTGATTGAAACCGCGGGAGGCAAATCCTGTGCACTCTCGACCACCACATGTGACGGTATCTGGTGTACCGGCCCGTCTGGAGAAAGACGGTGTTTTAAGTCAAATCCGTGTGTAACCGAACAAACATGTCCATGGGAGTGCGGAGGATTGACAACAAACAATGACGGCGGCTCTTCTTCATCCGGAAGCGGTGGCGGCGGAAGCATATGTGCGGAAGAATGCCAGCCCAATACCATGAACAGTTGTGAATGCAAATTGTGTCAGGATGGCAATTATTGCATAAACGGTGCCGGTGCGAGCGGTAGGGATCCTATGTGCTGTCAAATAGATGAGTTTGAAAGCAGTATGGACAGAGACCCGTCATTACGAACGTAATTAAAAGATCTCTGTCATTAGGATACAAAAATTCCCCTTTGAAAAACTTTCAAAGGGGAATTTTTTTGTTGACAAACAAAAAAACGCTCCGTGGCTTTATCGGAGCGTTTTGTTTTTACGTGTTTATAAGGCGCTTGCTTTTTGTAAATAAATATGTTATATAAGAAACGAGTTTTTGAAAGGATATTGATTTGCCATGATTATTAACAGTAATGATGCTTTGCAAAGAAATATTTTAACAAACAAGTGCTTTTATCAAACAACGGCACAGATTATGCGTGATTTTGAGCAAAAAGGGTATGCCAATTCGGCAGATGAAACCGCCAAAGTTATTGCTGCTTATCATAATGTGGTTCAGAAAAAAACCAAAAATAATTATAACAAAGATTATAATGAAGCGTTCGGTAAAATTGATAATGCCATAAAAAGTATGGCCAATAAGGTTTTTTATATTTATGATAAGAAAAGCTACGATCGGGCATATCAGTCTTTTTGCGATTTTGATTATATTAATGCAATAATCGGCCGTCAACGGATGAAAAAGACGCATTTGTGAGGCTTGGCCGGTTTAAATGCGGCAAATTCTTTATTGCCGTAGGGCTTTTTTCCGCTTAATAATTCGCTTGTATATTTTGTAGTTGGGCACGATTGTCCAATTTTATTTGTTCGGTTTTATATTGAAGGTACGGCTGAATAAAAAAAGGCGTATCTGTTGTCAATAACGATTTTCTTATCGCTCAAAACCGGAGGCCTGCATTTCATAAAATTTGTAATAGGCGCCTTTTTTCTCAAGCAATTCCTGATGTTTTCCGGTTTCCACGATTTTGCCTTTGTCCATCACTACCAGCTGGTCCATCTCGTTTAAGGTGGAAAGCCGATGGGCGATGGCAATGACGGTTTTGCCTTTCATCAGTGCTTTTAGAGAACGTTGGATGTAACGTTCGCTTTCGCTGTCTAAAGCCGAGGTTGCTTCATCTAATATCAAAATCGGGGCGTTTTTCAAAATTGCCCGCGCAATGGCGATACGCTGCCGTTCGCCGCCGGAAAGCATGATGCCTCTTTCGCCGACTTTGCTTTGGTAGCCATTGGGCAGACTCAAGATAAAATCGTGAATATAGGCTTTTTTGGCGGCGGCAATCACTTGTCTGTCGCTGGCTTTGGGGTTACCGTAACGAATGTTTTCCATGATGGTGCGGTTAAACAATGTGCTCTCTTGCGGAATGACGGCGATATTTTTACGCAGACTTTCCTGTGTGACGTCGGCAATGTTTTGTCCGCTGATTAAGATTTGACCTTTTTGTAAATCATAATAACGGCTTAAAAGTTTAATCAAGGTTGATTTTCCGCTGCCGGAATGACCGACCAGACCGACTTTCTCGTTCGGGGCAATGTGCAGGCTGAAATTTTTAAACAGTGGTTTGCCGTCTTTGTAATGATAAGTGATTTTATCATAATCAATGCGGTTTTCTTTAACTTTCAAGATTTTGGCATCCGGTTTGTCCACAACCTCATTAGGTGTTGCCAACAAATCAAGCCCGTCCTGAATCGTGCCGTAAACTTGGGCGAAATTGCTGGCAAAATAACTCATGTTGCGCACATTGCCAACCAACGAGAGCACCAAAGAAATGCATAACACCACATCGGCAACGCTTAAATTATGGCGATACCAAAAATAAAGGATAAGCGCGTATGAAAAAATCGTCATCAAGTCAAAAATAAACTGTGAAACCGTGCGCACGGTGATATCTTTGTTCATTTCACGTCTTTGCGCCACGGCGGCTTCACGCGCCGCTTTAAAATAAAGCCGTTTTTCATAAAAATAATTGGCAAAGCTTTTAACCAGTTGGCTGTTGGTGACCCCGTCCACAAATATGCCGTTGGCGGCGGCATTTAATTTGGCTTTTATTGCCGAATAGGGGGTGACCTGTTTGCGGAAGTAAACTGCCAAGAGCAAAAAGAACAAGTTGACACCGCCCAAAATCAGCGCCAGCTTTTTATCAGCCGTACCGATAAAGCAAAGGCTCATAACCATTTCTATAATCGGCATGGAAAAACCGAACAAAACACTGAAATAAAAATGCTCAACCATGTTGATGATATTGCGCACTTTGCTTGAAATATTGCCGGAAAGCTCTTCTTCAAAAAAGCGTGTAGAGTGGTTATGTACCATCACAAACAAATCTTTGGAAACTTTCAGCGTGGCAAACGGTACAAAATTTGCTTCCAAAATGCGTCGGAAAAATTCAATACCGCCGCCAACAAACAATGCCAACAGCATATAACTTAAGTATTTTATCAGAGTTTGCGCCACGTCTTGATAAGCTTTTGCCTCTGAAATAATCCCGATTATCTCGGCGGCAATATAGTTTTGCAGCCGCATTATAAAGGCCGCGCAAGAAAAAATCAGGACAAAAGCAATCAGCAGATATTTTGCCTGCACGGCATATTTCCAAACAAAACGCCATACCGTCAGCCGTTTGCCGTTTGTTATGTTCAAATCGGTTCTCCCTTACTTAAAAGCTATACTTTAAGCCGGCATTATATATCATATTGTCATTATGTTCAAGCAGGCGCACAATTTCTGCGTACAAATTCCAACCCTTGAGTTGATAATCGGCTTTTAAGCTGACAATGCCGCGGCTGCGAGAGTTGTCATAACCTTTGATTTTGTATAAGCCGTTCATACCGGCGAACCGCGCGTTGATGTTTTGATAGGCATCATCATTTAGCTCGTAATAATACATGGCGCCGGCTTTAAGATTGAGCCTGCCTTTAGCACCAAAATCAGCCGCTTTGGAAACATATGCGCCCAAACCAGTTTCGGCTGAAAACATATTTTTGGCTTTAAGAGAAATTCCGCCATCTTCGGAGAAGTCATCCTGATATACGCCGTTTAAGTTTATTTCTGCGGTTGGTTCAATATTAATGCCGATGGCTTGAGCTTTAAGATAAATACGGTTGTTCAAACCGTAATAATAAGCTTTGAGGTCAGTTGTGTGTTTTTTAGCGCCGTCATAACGTTCATAATCACCGTCGCTAAATCCGACATATGGCATAACCAATGCACCCCAACGTTCATAATCAAACCAATATGGATTATAAATTTCAAACAAATTATCATCACGATTAACATTGTTATCAAAATCGGCGTCGGCGCGGTAAATGCCTAATCCGATGCCGTAGCGGAAATTGTTGTTGATTTTTTTATCAAACAAGCCGCTGAAGCCGAACAGGCGTTCTTCATAGCCGCTGACGCCGTCATGGGCTTTGATGTCGTGATAATAATTGTCAGAAACAACGCTTACGCGTTCGTCTTTTTCAGAGACGTTGTTTTGCATCAAATCAGCCATGGTGCGGTTGATGTGGCGCAGTCTTGCAAAATTTTGGTAAGCAAACGCCGGTACAAAATTTGTTCCTAATGTTTCTGCAATCATATTATTGAGCGTTGTTGTGCTTTCTGCGGTTTTGAAAGCGTCAAACATATCAACTCGGTTGCCTTGTTGATAGTTGTTTTCAAGATATGAGGCCAGATTTTTATCTATCATCAGTTCGTTGAAATTATAGCGCGTCATTGCTATTTTATCACCGAGCATTTCGGCAGCAAACATGGCGCTGTTAGACGCGGCGCTCACATTGTTTTCTTCCGCTTCAATCACGCGGCTTTCGTAGTAGTCATCATTGCTGCCGGTGGTGAGGTCGGCCCCGCCATACAATGTTCCGCTGACACTGCCGGTTTTGATTATGGAGCTTCTGCCGGCGATAATCTTGCTTTTTTCATCAGCCAGAGCGTCTAAATTTAAGTCGTCTTCAGATTCTAAAACGCCGAGATTGTAAAATTTTGCGCCGTTGGCAAATCTAAAGGCTTGCGTTTCCGTGCCGGAGTTTTCATCGTCATTTGATATAACACCGCCGTTTGCCGTTTCCATTTCTTTTCCATCGGTACCATTAATTGTAATTTCTCCCTGATTAATGATAATAGACTTTGAACCGTTGGCATACATGCCGATGCCATTGCTTCCCGTAACCGAAATCTTACCACTGTTTATCAGTTTTACATATTGATCGTTTGTGCCGTCAACATAACCGTCGGCATACATACCAATGTTATTTATACCACCGCTTAATACAATCTCTCCTTTGTTTTCAAAACCGGTTTCACCTGTGCTTGTGGCATAAACACCATATTGTTCTCCACCAATTAACATAATTTTGCCTTCATTATAACCGCTGGCCGTTCCTTCAAGATAAATTCCGATACGTTTGGCTAAACCGGCATCAGAATCTTCAATTTTGCCTTTTTTACTATTGATAACCGTTCCGGAATCGGCATAAATGCCTATACTTTCAGTATTATTGATTAAAATGGTGCCGTTGTTGGTAAGCGTGGCATTATGCTTTCCTTGCATACCAGCTCCTTGAAGTGCAGACACTTTAATATCGCCATTGTTAATGATTTCCGATAAGCTTCCATCGCCTAACATTCCAACGCCGTTAGAGCTCGCAACATTAAGGGTGCCGCTGTTTGTCAATTTTACATAACGGTCACCTCCTGTTGCGGCATTGTATCCGTCAGCGAACATATTAATCGCGTTGTCAGCCTGAACATCAATTATACCTTTGTTTTCAAAACCATCATCGGACGTGCTTTCCGCATATATGCCGACGCCGTTGTCAATTGAGGATATATTAATAGCTCCTTCGTTATAACCGCTTGAACTTCCGGAAAGTTTTATACCGTAAGTTTTGTTTCCGGAAAAATTTGATTTAAGCGAGATAGAGCTGTTGGCATAGGTTTGTATTATGCTGTCTGTGGCGGTTATGCCATAAGTGTAATAATCAATATCTTGACGTAATTCAGATTGAATATTTTCAATTTCTATTGCGCCTTTATTAATAATTATGCTGCCGGCGGTATTACCCTCTATACCGGACATATTGTGTGCGCCTTTTAGAAGCATTTTTCCGTTGTTGGTAAAAGAGTTTGACTCGCCGTTTAATTGAACACCGGCAATGCCGCGTGGTTCATACACGATATTCATGGTTCCATTCAAAATCGTGTCAACATAGTCACGATCTATTACAATGCCGTTGACTCGGTCTGTTTGGTTTTCAAAGACTTTATACATGAACATCTTAATATTATCAACGCTCAAAGAACTTCGTTTATCAGGTGACGCGTCTTCATTGCTCCAATCAGTATAATGTAACATATTGCCGCCGGCCCAATTTTCCGTCACTTGAGGTTGAATGACATTTGATATATCGCCGACAATAAAACTATCCTGATAACGTGAGTTGAGCTGCAATACGGAAGCATCGCCGCCGGTGTTGTTAACAATGCCGTTTATTTGTTCAAAATCAATATTTCGCAAATCAATTGTGCCATTGTCGTTATAAGAGTAATAATGCAAATATTTGGTTTCAATCCGGCCACTGTTTTCAAAATCTTTTGTTCGGATAATATTAGTTTTTAATGTGCCACGATTGATGACGCTTTCTAGATATTGTTGCCAATCTTTTTCATCTTTACCTCCCTCGGCACCGCCCAAAGATTGGATGTTTGCAACGCCCGAACTTTCATTAACAAAAGTGCCCACGCCTTGTGCCAAATAGTTCATATCATCGGCCGAGTAATAATTTGCCGTTAATTCTCCGGAATTTATAACTTCGTACGCATATAAATAATTAAAATTAAATATACCGCCGGCCAAATTGTTAAGCGTTGAATATGAAATTTCGGCCGAACTTCCCGTCATGGTTCCGGAATTGTTAATCGTGCTATCTGCGGCTTCAATGTTGCCGTTGAGCGTCGCACCGGTTTGTGTGTTTAATATACTGTCATATAAACTGACTGAATAAAAGTTTTTGTTGTCAGATTCCGTAAATGTGCTCTCAATGTTTGCATACTGATCTATGATAGAATGTTGCGCCACCAGACCGCTTGAAGCACCGATATGATTTTGGTTGCGCAACTCTATCGCAATATCGCCTTCATTGGTTAGATGCACCCCGTCAACCACAATTCCTTGCAAAATGCCGTTACCGCTCACGCTTATTTTGCCGCTGTTTTGTGCGTTAATCAAACTATCTTCGTTTGTAATAGAGACGTTGCTGCCTTGATTAAGCACACTTAACCCCGTCGCACGATAACGCGCCGCCCAGTACATTTCATCGCTGTCATAGTCTTCTTGATTGCCGGTCAAATACGGGTTTACCGAAAAATCAACCGTGATATTGCCTAGGTTTTTAACATTTGTTTTATCTAAAGCGTTCAAAGGGCGGACAGAGACATTCATCCCCGCCACGGTTTGATAATTGTCCGTATGATCGCCGGAAGACGGCAACTCTAAAACTTTATCGCTTACGAGTTTGACTGAAATATTGCCTTCGTTTACCCATGTATTGGTAATTTCTTTTGTGATGTTATATCCGCGATTGCTATCTTCGGCAGCACGTCCGTCCAGCGTCAAAAAGATACCGACATTTTTTATCTGCGGTTCAATGTAAGAATAATTGTGCGCCCAATCAATGCTGACATTTGTAAAAACATCCGTGATTTTACCGGTTAGACTGATATCTCCTGAATTATGAAAAATGCCGTTTCCGCGCAACAAAATGCCAGTGTTGTCTGCGCCTTCTAAATGAATGTTTGCTTCATTTTTCAATGTATTCAAATCGGATAGAACGTTATCGGAAACATTTCCCAATGTTTCTGCCAGAATGCCATAACTGGAATTGGCTGTTACCATAATACTGCCGCTGTTTGTAATATTATTAAGACCTGTCTTTATCTCTGATGATAGAGCCTGATCAATATCGGCTTTATCCGTTGCCATAATTCCCACGCCGCCTGTGCCATCGCCCAAAACAATATCGCCTTGGTTATTTAAGTCGCCAAATGAAGTATAGATACCGCCCCATGCACCTGTTTTATCGCTTCCGGTGTTAACTAGGGTTTCGGCATTTTCATATGATTTGTCAGTTTCAATTGCAAAATTTGTTGCCAAGGTAGTTTTAGCCACGCAAACTTCACAGCCGCCACATTGGTTATACCGACTGCATATTTCGTTTGAACCACAGGTTATGTTTATATAGCAACCGTCTGCACAGGGATTTGTGATACATTCTTCTTGTTGTTGCTCACATTGTGTACAACCGCCGCAACTGTTTCTTTCGGTGCAGACATAACCTTTATCGCAAATCTGATTTTCATAACAACCGTCCGCGCAAGGGTTTTCAGCGCAAATATCTGTTACAGGAGACTCTTCGCAACGCTCGCAACCGCCGCAACTGTTTCTTTCAGTACAGATGAAGCCATCAGCACAAACTTCATCGGTGAAGCAGCCTTCCGCACACGGATTTTCTTCGCAAATTTCTACCGGCGGTTCATTACAAACAATGCATTGCCCTTCGGTATTGTATTCGGCACAGCCATATTCGCAGCTTAATCCCGGGGTTTCGCCTCCACCTTCACCACCTTCGCCGGAAGTTTCCGCATCGTCGCCGCCACCGCCGCCTCCGCCGCCGCCCAAGAGCAACGCCGTGCCAACGCCCGTGGCGACAAGCAAACCACCCAAAGCCCATTTTCTGCTGCTTGATTTTTCCATGCTATAAACTGGTGGTACATAGTCGGCGCTTTTCCATGTGGCACCGGCCTGTACGGCATCTGATTCCACAAACGAATGATAATAAGGAATTTCCCATGTGCAAGGATGGTTGGGGTTTGCTCCAGCTTGCCGGAACGCATTATAAGCCGTAGCATTGCGTCGTTTTGCGGCAACGCAAAGCCCTGTATCGCCGTGTGCGTTGGTGGCATTGATATTCATGCCGCGATGCACCGCTTCAAGCAACAATCTTATGTCGCCTCTGGCTGCGGCGGCATACATTTCATTGAAGTTGCGCGGGGTTAGACGGTAAGAAATTGCCGCTGCCGGTGGTATAACCGCACCGATAATCAGTGCCGGCATAAGAACAAAACTAATAATCTGTCTGAAAAATCGTCCGAACATGGTTGTTCCTTTATAAAAAGTATAGTCATTAATATCATCATGCGCGGTTTTTACTTAAATTTTGGTTAAGCAACGGAAAACAAACGACAATTTTGCCACCATTGACAAAAACGTCTAAAAATGCTATCCTGATAAGGTTGAAAATAATTATTAACTAAATAAAATTAAAACTATGTATTTATTATTATCTTTGATTTTTGCCGCGGTATTCGCGGCCGTGGCCTACAACAAAAACCTTAAAAAGACGGTTTTTGTCAGTGCCGGAATCCTATTCATTTTATTCGGGCTGATTAATTTCTTTTCTCTGCCCGTGGTAAATATTTGGAACAACGGCTTGTGGACGGAGTTTTTGTTCAGCATTTTACCGGCTGCCATTATCGGCGGATTGGATAAAGACAAGTACAACGATACGATTTTTCGTTGGACTTGGCGTTGCTGGGCCACAATCGCCTACATTCTGCTTTTCATCGGCATCAATCTCTTTTCCGGCGAGATGTTCAACAGCAACAAATATCAAAAGATGCTGTCGGTTGAGGAGGTGAAGTTTGACAACTTCTCTTCTGACGTGAACGTCATACCGGTTGAGAAAATGCTGGTGGCAGATGCCAACATCGCTCGTAAGGTGGTGGAAGACCGTTTGGAAGAAGACCCCGGTCTCGGTTCGCGTTGTCAGGTCGGACGAATGACGCTGCAAAACCTCAATGGTTCATTTACCATTGACGGCGGACGCAAACTTGTCTTTGACAATGAGCTGGTCTGGGTGGCACCGCTGGAACACTCCGGTTTTTGGAAGTGGGTCAACAACGATGTAACCCCTGGGTATATGTTGGTTTATGCCAGCGACCCGACCAAAACATTCCTGATTACCGAGGTAAACGGTGAGCCGCTTAAAATGCGCTATCTTGAAAGCGCTTGCTTTGGCGAAGATATTGAACGACATATCCGTACCCGCGGTTATGCTTCGCAAGGTCTAACCGAGCATAACTTTGAGATAGACTTTAACGGTCGTCCATACTGGGTGTTGTGCAACTTTAAGCCGACCATCGGTTTCAAAGGCCACGATGCTAAAGGTGTGATTACCGTTGACATTCAGAGCGGCGAAGTGGCGCAGTATGGTATTGAAAATGCGCCGGCTTGGGTAGATCATATCCAGCCAGAACAATTCATCTTCCAGCAGGTTCGTTGCTGGGGTGAATATAAAAAAGGCTGGTGGAACAGCGTTTTTGCCCAAGTGGATGTGCAAAAACCGACGCCGGGGATGGTGTTGGTTTATTCCGAAGGCCAGAGCTACTGGTACACCGGAATGCAGTCTGCTGGCGGCGATGCAGCCACTTCAGGCTTTGTTCTTGTCAACACCCGCACCAAAGAAGCACGTTACTATCGTGTTTCCGGTGTCAATGAGGAAGAGGCCAAGAAAATTGCCGAAGATCAGAATTTTGCCAAAGCGGCAAATTATTCGGCAACCAGTCCGGTGCTTTATAATGTACGCGGCGTGCCGACGTATTTTATGACCCTGACCGGAGAAAGCGGCAACATCACCGGTTATGCCTTTGTGGCGGTAACCAATCGTCAGGCTGTCGGTGTCGGTTCATCAAAGCGCGAAGCAGAAGTTGAATATTTGACCATGCTCCGCCGCACGATGAATGACCGGCTGTCGGATATGCCGGAGGCGCACGAGGCGAAAGTCCTAACTATAAGAGCCATCACTTTGGAGGGAAGCGTTTATTACATTCTCTTTGAGGAGGTCAAAGGCACGGAGTTTACGGGAACGACGGAATTTTTCCCTGAACTCAAGTGGACCAAAGCCGGAGACCAAATCAAGGCCTCTTATGGTCAGAGTTCAAACAAGGTTGTTCCTTTAGACAGCTTTGACAATTTGAACTTTGAAATCTAATATAAAACCCCGCTCATCTTTAATGATGAACGGGATTTTAATTTTACGGTTTTAAAAATATGTTTAATATTTTAACTCCGTTTCTTCAATTTCCACGATTTCTTCTTTATCTGCCGGTTTTGAAGATTTGCAGCCGCAAGCGCCTTTAGCAGAAGCTTTCTTGTTTTCTTTGGTTGATGAGCGTGTGTTGTTTTCCTTTTGTTTTTTCATAATTCCCTCCTGATATTTTGTTTTGAATATTTAAACTGTTTGCAATTTGTTTTTGCAGTCTTAAAAATAAGTTCAGATTTTTAAAATTTAATCTAAACATTTGGCTAGAAACAAAAAAGGAACCCCCGCGTAAAACGCGGGGTTCTTCATATGCGGCTATAAGCCTTTAACACTGGCATCCCCTGAACGG
>CALXZI010000040.1 GCA_944393205.1 uncultured Alphaproteobacteria bacterium
ATGTGCCGTTATACGCAATTTCCTTCTTATTTTCATTCTTTTGCAGAGGGCTGCAGATGTGCCGTAACTTTTTGACGACGTGTACGATATCGGGTACACGAGGAAAAAAGTTGCAAGCAGATGCGGCATTATGCGGGCGTTCCATGGTGGAAATGCTCGGCGTGCTGGCGATAATTGGAGTTTTAAGCGTCGGGGCTATCAGCGGTTACTCCAAAGCTATGCTTAAATACAAGCTCAACAAACAGGCCGAAAGCTTTAGTTGGTTACTAAATTACGCTTTGCAATACTCTCCACAATTAAAAAGCAACGGAATACAAACAAGTTATAATGAATTTTTTTACAAAATGAATCTGATCCCCGATGGTATGACGTATAATGCAGGCAGAAATATGATTTATGATAATTTCAATAGCGTGATCAACATTTATCGCAATCTTGAACAAAACGGAACAACTGAAACCAATGTTTTAACCGTTAGTATGGATACGTCTGATATCAGCAAGGAAATTTGTCGCAACCTTGTTTGGGCTGCTAAAGAAAATTCTCATAGTCTTTTGAGTGTTCATGCCGATCGTTATCCCTATCGTTTATACGGAGACGGATATTGCACTGATGGCAAAAAATGTTTGAAAAATATGACCTTAAACGACACTTCGGAAGTCTGTGAAATTTGTACGGAAGAATTTCAACAAGGAGGAGGTTGCCGGTTACAGATTATATGGTGGGATTAATATTTCCAAAAAATAAAGAGCCTCTGTTCTGACACAAAGGCTCTTTAAGCAGATTTTAGATTATTTCTTTTTTAAGGCGATTTTTAAAACCTCGCTCACATCGGATACCGGTATAATCTTTAAGCCGGTCTTGACGTTTTCAGGGATTTCAGCCAAATCTTTCTCATTTTCTTTCGGAATTATGACTGTCTTAATACCGCCGCGCAACGCCGAAAGCAGTTTTTCTTTCAAACCGCCGATTGGCAACACACGTCCCTGCAGCGTGATTTCGCCGGTCATTGCCACGTCTTTTCTGACCGGAACCTTGGTTAAAACCGATACCAGCGTTGTGTACATAGCAATACCTGCTGACGGCCCGTCTTTCGGCGTCGCGCCTTCCGGTACGTGGATATGAATATCGGTTTTTTCAAAAATTTCCGGATCAATGCCCAATTCTTTGGAATGGGCGCGCACCACCGAATAAGCCGTATCAATGGATTCTTTCATGACTTCGCCGAGTTTACCGGTTTGCATCACCTTGCCTTTGCCCGGCATATCCACTGCTTCAATAAAAAGTATGTCGCCGCCGACTTCCGTCCATGCCAAACCGGTGGTAACGCCGATATGGTCTTTTTCTTCAGCCACGCCGTACATAAATTTGCGCACGCCTAAATATTTTTCCAGATTTTGAGCGTTAACCTCAACCTTTAAGGCTTTATCTTTAGACAGCAAAATATCTTTAACAGCCTTACGGGCAATAGTGGAAAGCTCTCGCTCCAGATTGCGCACGCCGGCTTCTCGGGTATAGTAACGAATAATGTCGCGCACTGCCGAATCATCTATACTCAACTCTGACGTTTTAACCGAATTTTCGGTAAAAATCTTCGGCAAAAGATGACGCTTGGCAATTTCCACTTTTTCATCTTCGGTATAACCCGACAAACGAATAACCTCCATACGATCCAGCAATGGCCGCGGCATATCCAGCGAATTTGCTGTGGTAACAAACATCACATCCGACAAATCGTAATCAACTTCCAGATAATGATCGTTAAAAGTTGAATTTTGTTCCGGATCCAACACCTCCAACAATGCCGAGCTGGGGTCGCCGCGCCAATCATTGCCAAGTTTATCAATCTCGTCAAGCAAGAACAACGGATTGGAAGTTCCGGCTTTTTTCATGCTCTGAATAATCTTACCGGGCATGGAACCGATATATGTCCGACGGTGGCCGCGAATTTCCGCCTCATCGCGCATTCCCCCCAATGAAGCGCGCACAAAATTGCGCCCTGTGGCGCGGGCAATGGATTGTCCGAGCGAAGTTTTACCCACCCCCGGAGGTCCAACCAAACAAAGAATCGGACCTTTAACATTATCGGCACGCGAACGAACCGCCAAATATTCCACAATCCGCTCTTTGACTTTTTCCAAACCGTAATGGTCATGTTCCAGAATTTCCATGGCTTTAGCTAAATCTTTATTGACTTTTGATTTTTTCTTCCACGGAATATCCAAAAGCCAATCAAGATAATTGCGCACGACAGTTGCTTCCGAGCTCATGGCTCCCATGGTTTTAAGTTTGCGAACCTCGGCCGAAGCTTTTTCACGTGCTTCTTTAGACAAGCGGGTATGCTTAATTTTTTTCATATAAGCCGAGATTTCATCATCTTCTTCTCCGTCGTTAAGCTCTTTTTGAATGGCTTTCATCTGCTCGTTTAAGTAATATTCCTTCTGGCTCTTTTCCATCTGCTTTTTGACACGGTTTTTAATTTTATTTTCCACTTCAATCATCGCCAGTTCGGCATCCACAAAACCCAACAGCTTTTCAAAACGCGACTTCAAATCTTTGGCTTCCAGCAAAACCTGTTTATCTTCGGTTTTCAGATTAATGTGCGAAGCGATGGTATCGGCCAGTTTACTGTAATCTTCTATCTGATGAATAGCAACAATAACATCTGGTGAAATCTTTTTAGAAATTTTGATATATTCTTCAAATTGGGAAATAACGGCGCGCGACAATGCCTCAAGTTCCAAATCATCTGCCGTTGTATCCGGCAGTGGCGCTGCATTGGCGACAATATATTCACCGTTGTCATAAATCTCACTGATTTTCACACGCTCCGTGCCTTCAATTAAAACTTTAACCGTTCCATCGGGAAGTTTGAGCATTTGTAAAATATTTCCCATGGTTCCGATATGATAAATATCATCGCCGGCAGGGTCTTCCATATCCGCTTTTTTTTGAGTTGCCAATATAATGCCTGTGTTTTCCTGATTGACTTTTTGCAAGGCATTGATAGATTTTTGTCGCCCGACAAACAACGGCACAATCATCTTGGGAAAGACAACCGTATCGCGCAGGGGCAGCACCGGAAGTAAGTGAAAGTCTTTATTTTCAGTATTGTCAGACATAATTACCCTTCTTATTGATTATCACTTCGTTTGTATATAGGAAATCTATAAACATTTGGCAAGGGTGGCAACGGCAAAACTTTTTAATCCACAGACAACATCTTGTGATAAAATTTAAAATGATTGCAGATTAAAAAAAAACGTATATGATATTTTCGGATAATATAGGTTGATTCAATTAAGACGATGAAAAATTTTTTTAAACATATCGGCAAAAAAATAACCAGATCGCACATCGGATGCGCCATATTTAGTTTTTTGGCTTATTGGTATGTCCGTCTGATAGCCGTCACGACCAAATGGGAAGTTCGCAACATAGAAAATTTTTACGGCAATCTTGATAAATACGACAGTGTCATTTTCATTGCATGGCACGGTCGCGCACCGATGATACCTTATTTCTGGGATAAGCGCTCCATCTTAAAGGCCTTGGTTTCGCCGCATCGCGACGGACAAATTCTTGTGGGGTTGCTGCGGCGCTTCGGCATCGGCCATATTGACGGTTCCAGCAATGAGCGTGCTTTAAGTGCTGCCGTAACCTTGCTTAAAGAATTACGACAAGGGACAACGATTGCCATTATCCCCGACGGCCCCCGTGGCCCCAGTATGACCATGGGGATAAGCCCTTTATATTATGCACAAAAAACAGGAAAGCCGATTATCGGAGTCACATACAGCATCGCTCGTTCCATCGTGGTGGAACGAAGTTGGGATCGGATGTTGTTGCCCTTGCCCTTTCATAAAGGAATATGTGCCGTCACCAAACCATTTTTTATTCCGAAAAACGCATCAAAAGAAGATTTGGAACAACACCGCCGAATAATTGAAGATGAGATGAACCGGTTGACATGGCAAATTGACAAAGAACTAGGTATGCCTTATATTCCCAAAGGCACGATGCCCAAAAGAAAAAGGGAACAATCTAAATAATCAAAGACCAGAACAACAAACATCAAGGAAAATAATATGTTAATGAAAATCTACAACACACTTATAAGATTTCTTTACCCGATAGCCATCAGCCGCTACATTGAAAAACGCAAAAAAAACGGCAAAGAAGATATCAAACGTTTTAATGAGCGTGTCGGTCGTCCCAGCAAACCGCGTCCGGAAGGGATGCTGATTTGGATGCACGGCGCCTCCGTCGGCGAATCAATTTCTATGCTGCCGTTGATACAACGTCTGCTTGAGATATACCCCGAGGCACACATTATGGTTACCACCGGAACGCGCACTTCGGCCGATGTAATGGCCAAACGTCTGCCCGAACGCGCTTTTCATCAATATCTGCCGATTGAAAATCCGGTATTTGCCACACGCTTTATTAAACATTGGCGTCCCAACATCGCCTTATGGTTTGAATCGGAATTTTGGCCGGCAATGTTATCTTGCATCAAACGCAAAAACATTCCGTTGATTCTGGTTAACGGCCGCATATCCAACAAATCTTTCAAACGCTGGCAGCAATTTGAATTTGTGATTAAAGAAATTTTGGATTGTTTTGATTTGTGTCTGGGACAATCTGATGAAGATACATACCGCCTGCGGGTTTTGGGCGCCAAAAATACCCTATGTCTCGGCAACTTGAAATATGCCGGTCTGCCGCTGCCGGTTGACCCCGACAAAAAGAAAGAAATTGCCGATCAAATCGGCAATCGTCCGGTTTGGCTTGTAAGCTCCACCCATGACGATGAGGAGTTTCGCATTGCCAAACACATTAAACGTATGGAAGAAAAAAGCCCGCATCTTTTGACCTTTATTGCCCCGCGCCATCCGCATCGCGGCATTGAAATCAAAGAACGTCTTGAAAAAGAACTGGGCTTAAATGTTGCCTTGCGCTCCGCTAATGAAAAAATCACGCCCAAAACCGAGGTCTACATTGCCGACACCATCGGTGAAATGGGTATATGGTATGAACTGTTCCCGATTGTATTTATCGGTGGATCGCTCATTGCCCACGGCGGTCAAAACTTTATGGAACCCTCGCGCTATCGCGATGCCGTCATTGTCGGGCCGCATATGCATAACTTTACCGATGCCATGAATCGCGCCAAAAAAGCCGATGCCGTCATTCAAGTCAACGACGTGTTAGATTTGATTGATATGGTTGAAAACCTGCTGACCAATCCGGAGCTTTTGGAAGCCAAACGCAGTCTGGCCTATAATTGGGCAGCCAGTGAAGCCAAAGTGTTGGACGGCATTGTTGAAAAAATTCAGGATTATTTGGAGTAAATATTTTCATGAAAACGCCTGATTTTTGGAAAGAAAAAAATTTATTATCCGAAATTTTGGCACCTCTTGGCTGGCTTTATGCAGCGGCAACACAAATACGCATCAAGCTGACCCAATCTTACAAGGCCGAAAAACCGGTTGTTTGCATCGGCAATCTGACTGCCGGCGGCACAGGGAAAACACCGGTTGCATTGAGCATAGCACAAATACTGAAAAAAGCGGGAAAAACCCCTTTCTTTCTTTCACGTGGCTACGGCGGAAGTTTACACAATGTCATTGTTGCCCCTGCCCGCCATACGCCTTCACAAGTGGGCGACGAGCCTTTGCTTTTGTCTGAATGCGCACCGGTTGTGGTTAATCCTGATCGGGCGGCCGGGGCAAAACTTGCCACGGCGCACGGCGCCGATTGTTTGGTTATGGATGACGGTTTTCAAAATCCGAAACTTTATAAAGACCTTTCGTTTTTGGTTTTTGAAGGCGCGTACGGTATCGGCAACGGTTATGCCATTCCGGCAGGGCCTTTAAGGGAAACTTTGGCGCAAGGCGTCAAACGTGCGCAGGCTGCAATCATCTTGGGCGAAGATAAAACCGGTATTGCCAAGCAGCTGTCTCTCCCGATATTTTATGGCAAAATCACGGAAGAACAGCCCAAAATCGGCAACCCCGATGTCTTGGCTTTTGCCGGCATCGGGCATCCGGAAAAATTTTATGCCTCATTAAAAAAATGCGGCTTTAACGTGGTAGAAAAGCATGATTTTCCCGATCATCACGTTTATACACGCGGCGAGTTGCAAAGCCTGATTGATTGGGCAAAAAAACATAAACTTGATATTTATACCACATCCAAAGATTATGTGAAAATTCCGTTTGCTTTGCAAAAACATTTTAAGGTTTTGAACATTACCGTGACTTGGGAAAAACCCGATGCCTTAAAAGATTTTATTCTTAACGCTTTTGAACAAAGGCAAGCCTGATGATGACGGCAAAATTAAAATACACTCTGCTTGCCGTGGTTTTTATATTGGGCTATACCAGCCTGTCTTTTGAACTGATTGTATTGCGGCAGTTGATTAATTTTGTCGGTTCCAACACTTTAATCACTTCCATTGTCATCACTTTTATTTTGCTGTTTTTATCGGTCGGCTATTACATCGGTTCAGTGGCACGGCTTGCCGGTCGGTCGGCGCGGCAAACGATGGGCAGACTAATCAAACTGATGTTGGTTTGGTATATTTTAGGTTGTTCATATTATTTGATTGAAACTTATTTTCTGACCATGTATTTTTTGGGCATCCGCTCCACTTTGGGGTTTGTCACGTTTTTTTCGGCAACATTTTTGGCTTTTCCTTCCGCCTGCCTCGGCGTGGTCACATCCGTCATCGGGCGGATTGTGCATCGGCGCAACACAAATTATACCGGTCGGTTTATGGCGGTTGACACCATCGGCAGCGTTTTGGGTTCTTTAGCCACCACATTGATTTTTATGCCGCTTATCGGCGTGGGCGCCACCATTGTTGTATTACTTATTTTGACAGCCTCGGCTGCGTTTTTGTTGGAAAGTAAACGAACAATCGCCGCAAACAGCGGCGTGGTTTTGTGTTTGCTTGTCATTGGTGTTTTTTTGAACAACGAACATTTTATCAACCCTAACAGTGGGTTGGTTAAAGACGACGCCGTTTCACGAATTGAAATTTTTCCCGATGATATAAAAAACGGGCAAGCGCGATCATTGTTGATGAGCATCAACGGCTCCAGTTCTTCCAAAATTTCCGAAGACGAATCTTTGATGTTTGAATATATCAACTTCATCAATCAAACGTTTATTGACACCCTGCCCCGAGATTATCCGCACGACATTTTGGTTTTGGGCGCCGGAGGCTTTACCGTCGGGTTAAATGACGATTTTCATAATTACACATATCTTGACATTGAAAAAGACTTGCAAAAAATTTCCGAGCAAAAATTTTTGCCCACACCTTTAAGCGCAAACAAAAAGTTTGTGGCGCAAGACGCTTATCTTTATATGCTGAACGAGCAAAAGAAATATGATTTGATTGTGGTGGACGTATATTCGGCGGTGCAAAGCATCCCGATGAATTTTGTGACGACGGATTTTTTTGCCATGGTTAAAGACAGCTTAAAGGAAAACGGCATTATGGTTGCCAACATCATCACCTCGGCGGCGTTTAACAATTCTTTTGCCAAGCGGGTGGACAACACGCTGCGCGCCGTTTTTCCGCAATATCTTAATCGGCAGGTTTTACAACCCTACAACCCGTATGATGAATCGGGATTGGTTAATGTGGAATACATATATTATCATTACGCGCCCGATAACGCGGTTTATACCTTAAATAAAAACACCGCGGTTTATGGGCAATAATTCCACAAAAATTCTCTGATGAAAATTTTTCATTGCAAATTGTATTTTGCTTTTGTAATAATATATTCAGACGTAAGGAAACGGAAGTACTTGCGTTTAGCATCCAAACGGATGCGGGGTTTGGAAGCCCTTAACACAAAGGTGTGCGGATAGCACCTTTATAAAGTTATCTCAAGTTGTGACAAGAATTTCTTTGTTTTTGAAATTTTTCTGCACACTTTGCATATCCCCATCCGTTTCCGGTCGGGGTAGTTTTTAAATAAGGCTCTGCCAAATAAAAGACAGCATTTTTGTGTTATGCTTTCCAATGCCCCGACCGCTCATATAACCTTAAGCGGTCTTTTTTGTTTAATAAATTAAAGGGGATAAATTTTATGAGAAAAGCATTATTACTGGCCGGTGCGGCAATGTTCGCTTTTGTTTCCGTCGCCGATGCGCAAACCTATTACCACGGACAACGGCAAAACCAATATCCGCAATATAACGCCCGTACCTATTCTTACGGCCCGACGCCGCAATATTATGTGCCGCAACCGTATGGTCAACAGCAACAAACTTACGGCATCCGTCCTTATATCGGTCTGGATTATGTTTATTCCATGAGCGACATTGATGTTAAAATAAATGGTATTGATGTTCTCGAGGAGAATCTAAATGCTTTTGCTGTTTCTCTGGGGCTTAAATTTAACCGGTATGTCGGCTTGGAGACTTTTTATCAACAGTCTGAAGAAGGGGAAAAAACTATTCTGGGTGTTGTAAAAACAGAAGATAAATATAAAGCGTATGGCCTAGATTTGGTTGGATATCTTCCGGTAACGCCACAATTTGATTTGTTAGGAGCTGTCGGCATTGGATCTTATGATGTTGAGGTAACTGTAAACAATCAAGGACAAGAAGTAAGCGGCAGTGATGATGGTTTCGGTTGGCGTATAGGCGTCGGCGGACAATTCAATATCACCAATAATTGGGGTATCAGAGTTATGGCACGTTATGTTGATCCGGATGTTGAAGGCCTGAACAACATGGTAGACATTTCTGCCGGTATTCGTTACACATTCTAAAATCAAGCCCCGGAAACGGGGCTTATTTATATTTTGACTTTTTATTAAAATATGTTATTTTTGTTTCAGATATAAATTATTATAGGTAAATTTTAATTTTTTTTGTAAAATATTTTATGTTTCACTTTTTAAAATTTTAGTTATGGGAAATAATCATGTAAACGGAAACAATCCGTATCAGATGAGTACATCTGAAGCTCGAAAAGAGATTGACGACTGGGTAGAACATGGTGGAAAAGTGCGTATCGATGGACCGCATAGTGGTAATGATTCTGTGCACGCACATTTGTACGAAGGCACTGAACAGAGTACAGATATTTTAATTCAAATTCACCCTGACGAAGACTCTGCAAATCCTGAAGATTCTTCAGACGATAATTTCGAAGAAACTGAAGAAAAGGATATTTGAATTTATTATCCCCTCAAATCTGAGGGGATTTTTTTGTAACAACTTTGATTAACTCTAATTAGTGGTAAAATCTATTTTAAGGTAAAAAAATTAAAGGCTTTGCCAATTCTTCGCAAAGCCTTTTTTTCATTCGTGGTTTATTTCTTAAACAAGCCGCCCAAACTGTTTTTTAAGTCGTCAGCGGTTTTCTTGAGGTTTTCCGCCGCGTCTTTGTTTTGGCTTTTAAGACTGTCGGCTCCTTCTTTAAGATTGCCGGCAACGTTTTTCAAGCCTTGCTGGGCGGCATCACGCAAACCCTCCAAATTGGCGGAGACAACAGCCTGTGAAGCGGTTTGCAGAATTTTACCGATGACTTTGCTCAACGTTTCGGGGATAGACTCGCCTTTGTTTTGTTTTTCCTGCCCGATATTTTTCATCTCAATCGTCGGCAAAGCAACGGAAATCGGCGCTTTGACCGAACCGGAGCCCAAAATGGCGGAAACTTTGCCGTCCGTGACGGTCAAGGTTTTGATGATCACTTTTTTACCGCCGGCATCATCGGCTTTTTCAGCCGGTTCGGCCTTGGCGATTTCCGTGTCTTTTGACTTTCCTTTTGCCGTGTATGCGTTGATGTTATCCAAAATTTCGCTCACGTTGCTTTGTTTTAGGTTTTTCATTTCATAAGTGATTTCCGGATTATTGATGATAATGGAATCAATGATGATGGTATCATCGGTTAAAGAGCTAATATCAATTTTGACATCAAGTTCTTTAAGATAAAACAGGTTTTTACTTTTATAACCTTTCGGGTTGCCGATTTTGACATCACGGACAATGCCGACGCCGTCGGTCAGCTTGATATCCAAGCCGCCTAAAGAAACATCGGTTCCGGTGATTTCGCTACCGTATTTATGAACAATATCCTTAACAATGCTTTCCATTGAGGGCATGCAAAAATAAATTGCGGCAAATAATAAAATAAAAAACGTAATAAACTTATTGCGTCTTTTCATATCCATAACCGATGCTGATTTTTTTAAGGCTTTTTTACACCATGTCCCGTTTTTTTTCTTTTGCGGAGCTTTTTTTTCGGTCTTATCTGTTTTTTTCATAACACACCTCATTTTTATAAACGATATATAAAAACTTATAAGTTATTTTCCTTTTATGCAATAAAAAGATGAAATTTGCGGAATATTTTTTAAAATTATAAAAAAAGATATTGCAAAAATAAAAATAGCGCGTTATAGTCTGCCACAACTGAAAAATATGGGTGCGTAGCTCAGTTGGCTAGAGCAACTGACTCTTAATCAGTGGGTCCAGGGTTCGAATCCCTGCGCGCCTACCATTAAAAAAAGACCGGCTTGTCCGGTTTTTTTTGTGGTTAGAAGCGCGGGATGAGAACCCTGGAAAGAAGGGTTTGACTACAAGCGAAAGGCGGACGAGAGAACGCCGGTCGGCTTATAGCCGATGAGCGCCGTAAACGGAGCGAAGCGGAGTAATCCCTGCGCGCCTACCAAAGAAAAAAGACCGGCTTGTCCGTTTTTTTTGTGGTTAGAAGCGCGGGATGAGAACCCTGGAAAGAAGGGTTTGACTACAAGCGAAAGGCGGACGAGAG
>CALXZI010000041.1 GCA_944393205.1 uncultured Alphaproteobacteria bacterium
CCGATTGCGATGAACGAAGGCTTGCGCTTTGCTATTCGCGAAGGTGGTCATACGGTTGGCGCCGGTGTTGTTTCCAAGATCTTGAAGTAAGATTTACAAAACAACCTAAAGCAAACAAAAAAATTCCCGAAATAATTCGGGAATTTTTTTATGGATTAATCAGAGACAAAATTAACCGCTTGTACAAACTCTTGAGAAGAACCGCTGCGGTATAATTCATAAGCCTCTTCACATATGGTATAAAAATCTTTAGAGATTTAAAAATCAAACAATAAGTGCAAAACAAATATTTTTAACAAATACGGTATTCCATAAATTCCGAAATAAAAATATTGACAAAACAATTCCAAATGATAGCATGGCGCTTAACATAAAATTATTAAAAAATTATACTATGAAAGAAAACAAAAAAAACGAGCAATTAGCTCTCATTAAAACCGGAAATCATGACGAAATCATGTTGCGGTTGACTCAAAACAATTTTGAACCTCAAACTCAACTTGCCCTGATTGAACGGGGTAACCATGAAGAAATCATGCTTTTACTCACGCTCAAGCCGTTGTCTTCCGAAAGTAAATCTGCCCTGATAAAAAGGGGAAATCATGATGAGCTAATGCTATGTATAAGCCATGCCGCCTTTAATGATAAAGAGCAGCTTGCTCTCATTGAAGAAGGTGATCATAACGCCATTATGATGTATATTGCAAAGTACAAATTCTGTCCCGCAGCCGAACTCGCTTTGGCCGAACGTAACAACCGCGTGGAAATCATGGCTTATGTTGCCAAAAATATCAGCAACAAAGAAAACGTTCCGACTTTGTTTCAACAAGAAAACTATGAGGAAGTCAGCGCTTTCTTTCAAAAGTTTTCCCAAAAAAGAATTCAGAATTCGGGATTCTGTTAAGCTGTGATTAACGCATAAAAAAATACCTCGCTAAAAAGCAAGGTATTTTTTTATTACGCATATTTTCCATCGTTATCTGATGATATCTTAAAAAATCAATAAAAGCTTGATTTGCTTGCCGGCTTTTCATAAACAGGAATTTGGCGGATAGCCACAACTTTTTGATACATTTTTCCGGCATATGTTTTCTTGCGCCAAGAAAAATATTCCCGATTCTTGGCATATGTATCAATGTTGCGTTTCCACATACTCTCGGCAAACGGTTGATAAAGGCGATTAAACGGTTTAATTAAAAACCGCAACAAATTCCATTTTGCCGGCTGATGATAATCAACAAAAATAACCTTGCCGCCTTCTTCAACACTGGAAAGCGCGCTGTTGATAACTTTAGCTTTGGTTACCGGCGGAAGTTCGTGCAAAAGCATATAGCAAATCACCGTATCAAATTTTTCCCCCAACGGACGAGTGCCGTTATAAGAACGAAAATCAATATTTTGATATATTTCTTTGCTGCGGCATCGTTCCAACTGCTTCAGACAAACATCAATCACCACATATTTACCGTATGCGCCGATTTTTTCGGCTACCGCCTCAATCTGCCGGCCGAAAGTACAACCAATTTGCAACACTTTGCTATTGGTGCTGATTTCCTTGACCACATCATCAACCAAACGATTTTGGAAACCCAAAGTCATCAATGTAACAATGCGCTCATCATCCAGAAAGCGAGATATTTTTTCGTTTTCATAAATTTTTCCGTAGATTTCCCGAACATAAGCCGGCATTTTAACCGCTTTAGAACTTTTAATAAGATTATATTTGTTAACCGGCATATTTTGCTCCTTTATAAATTGACATCTGATTTGGAAATATATCCGTTTTTAACCGCTTCCATGACAGCAGCCGTACGGTTAGTCACCCCCAATGTCTTTAAGATAACCGTCACATGCACTTTGACCGTACCTTCTGTCAATCCCAGTTCATAGGCAATCAGTTTATTAGATAAGCCTCGGGCGATACATTTGATGACCTCTATTTGCCGTGGTGTCAATTTCTTAATTGTTTTTCTGGACGCAGAATCATCTGACAAAGTCTGCAGGGCTTTAATCTCTTGAGTAATTTCCTTATTACTGATTGCGTTATTCAGCAACTCATGCGGAATATAAACGCCGCCGGCGCGCACTAAATTAATGGCGCTTAACATCACGGCGCTGGAAGATGATTTGGGAATATATCCCGACACACCGATATCCAACGTTTTTTGTAATATTTCTTTATCAAACACGGCTGATACGATAATAATCGGCGTTTCACCGACGGTTTGATGTATACGGTTCAAAGCTTCAAGCCAATTAGCGCCGGGCATGGCCAAATCCGTGACAATCAAATCAAAATCTTGATGTTTGTCCAGTTGTGCAAAAATCTCGGTATAGTTTTTAGTTAAGACGATTTCCGCATCTTTAAACTCGGTTTTTAAGATAAACTCCAAGCCGTTTAAAAATAGCTCATGATCATCTGCAATCAGTATTTTCAAAACAACTTCTCCCTTTCTTAATGGCGCCAATCACCACACAGTGTTTGCCAACAAACGAGACCGGCGACAATAGCGGTTTCTGCCCTCAAGATTCTACGACCTAAAGATATGCCGTAAGCATAAGGCAATTTTCTCAAAAATTCCAGTTCTTTTTGAGAAAATCCACCTTCTGGTCCAACCAAAACTGCGGCCGCTTCTCCGCTGAATTTCGGCAATATATCCGCGGCAGCACCACCTTGCCCGCTTTCATCAAGATAAAATAACTTTCTTTCCGTCGGCCAGTTATCCATTAAATTATCCAAAACAACTGCCCTTCGCAATGTCGGCACATCCATGCGCCGACATTGTTCGGCAGCTTCAATCGCCAGAGTTTGTAAACGTTCTGTCCTCACTTTAGCGGCTGCGGTATATTCAGTCATAATCGGAAAAATTTCCCGCACACCGAGCTCGGTTGCCTTAACGACCGCCCAATCTGTCTGATCTTTTTTCAACGGTGCAAACAAAAGCCAAATGTTCGGAGATTGTTCAAATGTTTGAAACAATGTTTCAACCTTAAGCACACATTGTTTTTTGCCGCATAATTCAATCACGGACTTAAACTCACCGTCCCGTCCGTTAAAAACATAGACCTCATCATTTGTTTTAAGACGCATTACATTCAACAAATAATGCACCTGTTGTTCCGAGCACACGATGGTACCACCGGCGTACAAATCATTCTCAACATAAAGTCTGATTCGGTTTTTTTTGCTCACACGACCCTCTAAAAAATATTATCTGCATAATTACATGAATTATCTACACATTATACAAATATATGTTAAAGAATAAATAACATAAAACAGATAAATGGGAAAAAATAATGATTATCACGATTGACGGTCCGGCGGCTGCCGGCAAAGGGACCTTGGCCGCAGCTCTTGCCAAACATTATAAACTAGCCTATTTTGATACCGGTATGGTTTACCGCGCCGTTGGTCTGCAAATGGTTTTGCAAGGCTTGGACTTAACTGATGAAAATACTGCTGAAAAAATTGCCGAACAACTCACTTTCGCAAAAATGATGGAATTGTCGCATCACCCCGACTTTCGTTCGGACATCGGTGGACAAGCCGCCTCCAAAGTTTCGGCCTTTCCAAAAGTTCGTGCCGCACTTTTAAAAATGCAGCAGAATTTTTCTTTAAATCCGGTTTTTGCCGACGGGACGCCGGCGAACGGCGCTGTTTATGACGGCCGCGACACGGGAACTGTTGTCTGTCCGCATGCCGATATCAAATTCTTTGTCACCGCCTCAATGGAAGTTCGCGCCGAACGTCGCTATAAAGAATTTGTCGCCAAAGGCATCAACACCACTTATGAAAAAGTTTTGCAAGATATGACAGAACGTGACAAACGCGATTCGGAACGCGCCGCCGCACCGTTAAAACCGGCCGATGACGCCATTATGATGGATACTTCAGCCATGAACACCGAACAAGAAATTGCTGCAGCGATTGAGATTATTGAAAAAATGAAAAATTAAAAGACCGACATAAAGTCGGTCTTTTTTTGAATTGGTGGGTATGACAAGACTCGAACTTGTGACCTCTACGATGTCAACGTAGCGCTCTAACCACCTGAGCTACACACCCAAAAGTAATAGTTTAACTAGCACACCAAAAAACATTTGGCAAGATATTTTTTTGTTATTTTCAATTTTTTTTATTTTTATAAAAAGTTAAGACTTCTTCTTTATACTCTCAACCGATAGAAAGGAAGAAACATTGCCGGACAAACACTGCGATTTTAAAATAGATTATACTCAATTAACCATATATCATGAAAGCGGCACAACGGATGTCCGCTATCCGCTTGTCGTATCGGTACCGCATGCCGGTCGGCATTTTCCGCCGGAATTTTTACAAAACACAAGATTATCGGAAAATCAACTACGCGGCAATGAAGATTTGTTTGTTGACGAACTGGTGGAACCGGTTGCAAACCAAGGCATTCCCGTCTTACGCATGAACATAGCGCGTTCGTTTATTGATGTTAATCGTGACAAAATAGAGCTGGATGCCAAAATGTTTTATGATTATCCGGAAGATAAAATTGCGATTGAAAACAACCGCTGCCGGTTCGGACTAGGTCTTATACACCGCATTGATGTTGAAAATCACCTCATTTACGATGGTTTACTCTCATACGCCGAGGTTCAAGAACGAATTAAAAACGTTTATGACGTTTATCATAAACGTCTGCAACAACTTATTAACAAATGCTACAAAAAATTCGGTTTTTGTTGTGTACTGGATTGTCATTCAATGCCTTCCAAAATTTGCAAAATAATTCCCGAAAGCCCGCATATTGACTTTTGTTTGGGCGATTTATTTTCACAAAGCTGCCCGTCTGAATACACGGCATTCTTGCAAAATTCTTTAACCGGACGCGGTTATACTGCAACGGCGAACGTGCCGTATTCCGGAGCTTTTACCACTTTTAACTACTGTCAACCGCGCAAAAAAATTTACACCTTGCAAATGGAAATCAATCGGGAGATTTATGCCAAGGAGGATAAGCGCCAAAAAAGCGCAGATTTTCAAAAGGTTATGGCAGATACAAGCGGTGTCATTTATGAATTTGCAAAAAAAATACTGGATTTTTAAAAAAAAGTGTGTTATCTAACAACAAAATTTGATTTGCGTTAACGTTTTTTTAACGGAAATTAAGGTTTGTTTAACACCTGATTTTGAACCTTCTGCGGCGCTTTAGGTCGTGGTTCGTAGAGCGGAAATTTGAAGAAAAGGGAAGTTCTTTGTTCAAGGTTAGGATTATGGGATAATTTTTTACTGTGCTAAGAAAAATACTTTTTTTACTGGTTATTTCTTTAGTCATTGTTCATCCTCTTAAAGCTCAAAAAGAATATAAAAGCGAAATAACTTCCCCGATGAGGGTTGATACATCTGAAATATGTTCGCTTTCAGCTGCGCGCATGGAGGAAAAATACGATATCAGGGAACATTTGCTGCAAACGATTTCCAGCGTTGAAACCGGACGTTGGGACAACAATCGGCACGATTTTGTTTCTTGGCCGTGGACAATTAACGCCAATGGCCGTGGTTATCATTTCAAGACCAAAGAAGAAGCCGTTGCCAAAGTCAAACAACTGCAGGCCAAAGGTATCAAAAGCATTGACGTCGGTTGCATGCAAATTAGTTTAAAATACCACGGCAAAGCTTTTAAAAACATTGAAGAAGCCTTTGATCCTGACAAAAATGTTGAGTATAGCGCCAAATTTTTAACCAAACTGTATAAACGCCGGGGAAATTGGCAAAAAGCCGCCATGGATTATCATTCCAAGGTTCCGTCCCGTGGTTTAAGATACAAAAAACGCTTATTGTCTCGTTTTGAGCAAATTAAAGTTGCTGTTTTAGAAACCGAAAAACACGCCACTTTGTTTTAACTTAACATGAATAAAGCCATGCAAAAAGGTGAAAAAATATATCAAATCAGAACATATGAATGCGACAAAAACAGCAATCTGCGCATTCTGACATTGATGAATATTTTGCAGGATATGGCCGATTCGCATGCATCTTCCATCGGATTAGGGCTGGAGTTTTGTTTAAAAAACGGATTAGCATGGGTCGGTTCAAACTATCATCTACGGATAAACCGTCTGCCCAAGCTTCATGAAACGATTCGGGTGGTTACATGGCCATCAGCCGAAAAAGCACTGGGTGCCGTACGTGATTTTATAATTTATGACCAAGATGGTTCTGTTATAATCACAGCCTCCAGCCAATGGATACTGATTGATTTTATGCGTAAAAGACCGGTTTCACTTAAAACGCACCTACCGACATATTCCATCATTCCCGAACGTGCATTGGAAACGGATTTTCCCAAACTCCCCGAACCGGAAAACACCGATTATCAAAAACGCTTCTCCGTGCGTTTTGACGATATTGACATCAACTGCCACGTTAACAACGCCGTCTACCCGTTATGGGCAACGGAAGCCGTGGACTATGAATTCCGCAACACTCACTTCCCTTGTGAAATTGAAATTGCTTATAAAAAAGAATGTCATATGAACGAAGAAGTGGAAATAACCACTCAAATAGAAGATAAGACAACGATTCATTCCGTCAAAGCCTTAAACGATAACCGCGAGTTGGCTCGTTTACGCATCAAATGGCAAAAAATGTTGTAGAAGTGTAACAATAAAACATGAATAGACGACTGTAAATTTAGATATCAAAAAACATAAGCTCTCTCATATTACCGATAATATACGCGCATACGCAAATTTTTTAGTTGAATTTTAGATAAAAACCAATGTGGACATCCGATGGCTTGTGTAACAAAAGAAAAACAAAGAAATTTCCCTAAAGCACCATAAAAAAACCTCCTTTACGGAGGCTTTTTTATGGTGCTCTGAAAAGGACTTGAACCTTCACGGGAAAGCTCCCATAAGTACCTGAAACTTACGCGTCTACCAATTCCGCCATCAGAGCATCGCTTACTTTAATAAAAAGTTTTTTTTAAGAAGTCAACCTTTTCTTTTAAAAAATTTCATAAGAATACAGGATTAAAGCGATACCCAAAACAACCCTATAAACAACAAACGGTAAATAAGTCGCTTTTTGCAACCATTTCAGCATCACAAAAATCACCAAAAACGACGCCATGAAAGAATACAACGCCGCATCGGCCGCCCACAAAATTTCCGTCGGATTACCGCGCCGGAACAAACGAAAACACTCCAAAGCACCGGCGGCGGCGATGGTCAACACCGACAACAGCATGGAAAATTTTGCCGCTTCGCTACGGTCAACACCCAAAAAGCGCGCCATGGTAATGGTCACGCCCGAACGGCTGGTACCGGGGATTAAAGCCAGACACTGCGCCAAACCGATAAATAAAGCGTCTTTAATTTTCAAATCCGTCATCTTCCGCGTAACTTTTCCATAACGATCCGCCGCATACAACAATAGTCCGTATAACAAGATTGTCCAGCCGATGATTTTCGGATTGCGCAGCCATTCCATACCATAGTTGCGCAGCATAAAACCGGCAATCAGCGCCGGTACGGAAGCAATCGCAATCAAATACGCCAAGCGATTGCCGTCATCGGAAAAATTCGGCAGCAGTTTGTTTTTACAAACACCGCAAATCATCTGCCAAATCGTTTTATGAAAATATATCAGTACCGCAAAAAGCGAACCGATATGCAAGGCAATATCCACAGCAATCCCCTGATCGGGAAAATCGGTAAATTCGGCAAACAAAATCAGATGTCCGGAAGAGCTCACCGGTAAAAATTCAGTCAATCCCTGAACAATAGCAAGCCAGATAAGCTGTAACGTACACATTATAAGCGCTCCTTGTTGTCTGGCAAATATTGTCGGCATTGCTTCAAATCCATCTCCAACAATGCATGCGGGCGAAAGCGAACGTTGTTAAGCGAAGCTCCCCAATGCAGATGCGGTCCCGTCACCCTGCCGGTTTTTCCTACCAAGCCGATAATATCGCCTTTTTTAACATGGTCTCCTTTTGCTACCTTTGCTTCCTTCAAATGCATATAAATAGTTTGCAAACCATATCCATGATCCAAAATCACCATATTGCCGGAATAAAAATAATTACCGCCGCTTAAAAGCACGACGCCGTCGCCGGCCGCTTTGACCGGTGTGCCTTCCGCCGCGGCAATATCCGTACCGCTGTGCGGATTTTTAGGCACCCCGTTAAAAATACGCTGGTTGCCGAAATTGCCGCTGATAACGCCTTCAACCGGAAGTTCAAAACCTTTTTGCCAGTCTTGAATATCCGGATTAATGCTTGTCAGTGCCGCACGCACGTCTTTTTGTTCGCGCAAAATTTCTGCTTCATCAGCTTTTGCCGGCGTCACTTTGCGCTGTTCCACGCCTTCAATACGCTGAATATCCCAAGTGTTTTCCGCAACCGGCAAGACATAATTTTCAATCGTGCCGTCTTGATACACGATGCTTAATTTAACATTTTTTGCAGCATCACGAGCCAATGAAAATAAAAAACGACCGTCGGCATCAACCGTATAGCTTTTGCCGTCAACCGTTACTTCCGTTGCGTTAAAGGCATGACCTGATATCAGCTCGCCCTGCTTTAACGTACCGCACAACTCCAATGCCTGTGCCGATGCGGTCATACCCATCGCCAAAAGCAAATTACAAATCAAACAAGTCAAATTGTTCCGCATCACGATTCTCCATTACTTTGGTTTTAACAATACCGTCGGCAAAGCGCACGTTAAGCTCGCCGCTGCGTTTGGCATGCGTGGCATCATATAATGTTTTGAAATGCTTATCCGTTACCCAAGCAAACCCGCGTTTTAAAACCGATTCTACCGAAACTGCCTCTAATCTTGCCGCCAGATTTTGCAAAGTTTGAATATTTTTTTCCATCAGATTACGCACATAATACGGTTTTAATCCCGACAAATCCAACGCTTGCTTTTTTACCAGAAGATAATTACGAATTGCCAATTTCAGCCGCTCTGCACGTTCGTCAAGTTTTTGACGGCTTTCCGCTACGATTTGCTCCAAATTTGGGATGCCTCTAGATAAACCTTCCAACATTTGTTTATATTCGCTAAACAACCGCATCATTGCATTAATACGGCGATTATCCAAAGAAGAAAGCTGCAACAACAATTCACTCTTGACAGGAACGGCAAATTCCGCCGCGCCGGTCGGCGTCGGCGCGCGCACATCGGCGGCATAATCTATCAGCATGGTGTCGGTTTCATGTCCGACTGCGGAAATCAGCGGAATTTTGGAATTATACACCGCGCGCACCACAATTTCTTCATTAAACGGCCACAGGTCTTCCAAACTACCGCCGCCGCGCGCCACAATCAATACATCAGGCTTTGGAATAACACCGTCTTCAGGAAGTGCGTTAAAACCGTTAACCGCCGCGGCAATCTTTTCTGCCGCTCCCTCGCCTTGTACCGGCGTCGGCCAAACAATAATTCTGGTCGGGAAGCGGTCGCGCACCCGATGAATAATATCACGAATCACCGCACCGCTCGGGCTGGTCACCACACCGATAACTTTCGGTAAAAACGGAATTTTTTGTTTATGCGCCGCATCAAACAAACCCTCTTTTAAGAATTGTTGCTTGCGCTCTTCCAAAAGTTTTAACAACGCGCCGGTACCGGCAATTTCCAACTGCTCTATCACTAATTGATAAGACGAACGACCGGCAAAAGTGGTGATTTTTCCGGTTGCAACCACCTCAAGCCCGTCTTCAATTTTGACCGGTAAAGCCGAGGCAACACCGCGCCAGCAGACAGCCGACAAAACCGCGTTTTCATCTTTTAAGGACAAATACCAATGTCCGGAATCGGCTTTTTTAGCACCAAAAATTTCGCCTTTAACGCGCACACGGGCAAAAGCGGTTTCAACACATTGTTTTACCGCAAAAGAAATTTCACTGACGCTGTATTCCGTAACTTCGTTCATTTTTATCTCTGTTTTAGGCATTGTAAACCGTTGCGCGTCAGTTGCAATCATTTATCCTCTTTACCAACAAAAAAGATATTGCAATTATGCGGTTTAATCTTTAAGATATGGCTAATGTTAAAATAATTATAGGAAAGGTTATAAAAATGGCAAAAGCTCCTCTGGTCAAACCCTTAAGCAAATCCGCCGTCGGCGGTCGTTTAAGCTTTATTTTCAGTATTTTCAAGTTTTTAAGTTTTGATTTGGCGGCTTTTTTTGTTTCTAAAGCCTCGGAAGCCAAAGAAGGCTTGTTTAACAGCAAAAACAATTCCAGAGAATAGGAGAAAAAAATGGAAAACATCACGCCGTTGCCGGCAAATTTTTTCTTTGATAAAATCGGCGTCATTATCAAAATTGAGATGAATGCCGACCATGTTTTCCGCGGCGAAGTGGTCTATGACGGACGCAATCAAATTATTTTTAACCGCAACGACAAACAGTTTTATCTGTTGAGCAAAATTGCGCCGATTATCCGCAAAAAAATCTTAAAAAGCAAATATGTAACGATTGCTGAAGAATTTAATGACGAAATTACTCAAGCTTATGACATTTCGGTGCGGATTGTGGATGAAATCCCCGGCGCCGACACTTATGAAGAAGAAATGCAAAAATATTTGGAAAAACTCAAAGAAAGCTTGGGCGAAGACAAACTCAAAGAAATGCAACGCGAAGCTATTCATTCTTTTGCCAAATTGACTGCTTAATAATAAAATCAATTCCCGATTATCAAATCGGGATTTTTTAGATTAACTCCATTGTTTGTTTTGAAATGCTTTATCCACGAGTGTTT
>CALXZI010000042.1 GCA_944393205.1 uncultured Alphaproteobacteria bacterium
CGGTTTAGAATGACGAGCAAATAGGTATTTTTTGCAATTTTAGGAGTTCTTTTAATGAATTTGTTTGATTTTTTTAACTTTTACTTTCATGCACACAATGAAAGAAAGCAAGCAGATGCGGCATTATGCGGGCGTTCCATGGTGGAGATGCTCGGCGTGCTGGCAATTATTGGTGTGCTTTCGGTCGGCGCTATCTCGGGCTATTCCAAAGCGATGATGAAGTATAAGCTTAATAAGCAAGCCGAGCAATTAAGCTGGCTGTTTAACATTATCTATCAATATAAAGGGCAGTTCGTTTATGATAAAAAAACTTCTATGATACCTTTATTTACCAAATTAAATTTAATTGACCAAAATATGATACATGCTGATAAAAAAGAAACAATCTACGATTCTTTCGGCAATGCCATCGGTATTTCTAACAACAACGGCCCAACTTTCAATGAAATTTTATTTTCCATCGGCCTGAACGGAAGCGCTTCTGATCGTTTTTCCATTTGTCAAAACATCTTTAATGTTGCCAAAGCCCACAGTCCGTATTTGGTGTATTTGATGATTGGCTCAAGAGAAGATGTTGGTCAATCAACTCCCGATTATTCTGATAGGTATTACGGCGATAATCACTGCAAAGATTGGGGAAATGGTGTAAATTGTATCCGCACCATGACGCTTGAGCAAATTCACACCCTTTGCCAAGAATGCAACGAAAAAAATTCTTGTTACATGAATCTTATATGGCGCTTGTAATCGGTATTACATCAGGGAATTTTGCCGTTGTACTGCTAAATTGAGCAACTTGTTGACGGTATTTTGCATATCTGCTTCCTGATTGGATTCAATGATATGAATAATTTCATGCTCGCGCGGCGTCAGATCTTGATTGATGCCGATGGTGGCATAATAATCATTACTGTCATTATAAAGTTTGGCGGCTTGTTTAGTATCGCCCTGATCATAGTAATATTGGGACAAATGCTTGTTAGCGTTTGCTGTCTGGTGCGGATAAATATCCTCATCACCCATTTTGATAACATTTTGATAAGCCCAAATCGCCTTGCTGTCCGAACCTGCCCGTTCATACATATCCGCAGCGCGGCTCCACGCATTTACATTTTTCGGCGACAATTCTATGCCCAATTCAAAAGCACCGGTCGCCAACTGCAAATCCCGCAAACTGGCCAAGGTACCGAAAGTACAGGCATAATTTGATGTTTCCAGAAACACGATATCGCGTTTTTGCGGATTTTTGGCTTGATGCCCTTTATCTATGTTATTGTCAATCAACGCTTCCATCATTGCCAGACAATAACCGGCATCGCCCTTGCTTAAATTATACAAAGCCTCATCCGCGCCGGGAAGTTCTGCCGCATTGGGCAGATTCTCAAACTTTCCGTTATTGCTGATGGAAATAAAATTCTTAATGGCGTCTATAAGCTGTATCACATCGTCTTCGTTTGCCAGGTCGCCGCATTTAGACTTTATTGTTTGGGCAATTTTGCCGTCATCAATATCGCGGCCGAGCATATTGATGATTAATCCGGTTAAACCGTCCAACGGTTTTTTATCCGGCGTATATTTAAAAGGCGCAATACCGGCTGCAATTTCATCAAGTTCGCCTTTACGGCCTTTTTTCCAATCAAACTCCATAGCCGAAGCCTGCCCACGCGTTGAAAGCGGGAAAGGAATAGTTTTTTGATTTTCTTGTTGTTTTTGTGCTTTTTGTTGTTCAGCCGCCTTATGTCTCGCTTCCAGCTCTTTTTCCGCATTTTCCTGACGGCGGCGCTCAAGTTCAAGCTGGTTCTGGCGCTGCTGCTGTTCAATTTTTTGACGCTCTCTTGATTTTTCCGTGTCTTTTTCAGGGTATCTATCCATTTCTCTTTCCTGATCGCCGGACATTTGCTTGGAAAACGCCGTTGTACCGGAAACTGAAGGTTCCACATCGCTTTTAATGAAAGAAAGTAGTGATTTGATATATAAAATGACAATTAAAAACAG
This sequence comes from uncultured Alphaproteobacteria bacterium, assembly GCA_944393205.1. Lineage (GTDB taxonomy): Bacteria > Pseudomonadota > Alphaproteobacteria > RF32 > CAG-239 > CAAFZY01. The sequence goes on from CALXZI010000042.1 coordinate 1,996, forward strand.
AAATAAAACAAAAGCTAACAGCAATAATATGATAGAGACAACCCGCAAATTATCCGTTCCTGCAAAATGGCGCTGAAAGAACCCCGCCATACCGCTCATATTTTGGGAAATAGCGATACCAAACTGGCTTGTCAGCAAATATAATGTTATATTTTGCAACATCCGGATTAGTCCTTTCGGTTATCTTTTACAAATAACTCTTGCTATTATATATTTTAAATAGTTTAAAAATATATTACTTAATATGCGCTGTTAAATTAATTTTTTCCATTTGCGTTTGAATAACGGCGCATAATTGCTCATCGCCGTATTTTTGCACCGTTGTTGCAGCCAGATCCAAATATTTTTTTGCCGCCGATAAATTGCCGCAATTGGTTTCAACCTGCGCTAAATTAATATAATCGGTTGCCGCAGCGGCACATTGACCGTTTTTTTGTTCCCAAGCCAAAGAGCGCTTGAACATGACCCGCGCCGATTTAAAATCTTGTAAACGATTGTCAATAAGCCCCAACAACGTATAAACCTTTGCCATACGAAAAGATGTTCGGCGACGCGCGGCATATTTTATAATCCGACAACAGCAATCCGCCGCGGCGGGACAGTCATCCAAATTAAACAAAGCCTCGGCTTCAAGAAACGCCGCATCCATATAGGCCGGATGGTTTTTTGCCTCGGTATACCCCTTCTGCGCTTGTCGGGCATAGTCAGCCGCAGCCGTATAATCGGCCTGTTGTGCAGAAATCAGCGCCAAAATTTCCTGACTATATGCCCATCCCTGAATATTATCGGCAATCCGGTGCTTTTCGGCTGCCACAACAGCATATTTTAAGGCCGGTTTAAAACGCTTCCGCATCAAATTCAGCAGCGCCAACTGGTTTATTGTTTCCGCTTCTTTAAACATAAGTTTGAGTTTTTTAAAAACACGGCGGCTGCAGCAAAACAACTCGGTTGCTTCGGCAAAGCGCTCACGAGACATCCATAACATTCCCTTACATGCTAAAACTTCGGCCTCTCCGGCCTTTATATCTGATAAACGGTAAATTTCCGCAGCCGAATCATACATCATTTGCGCCACATCATAAATCGCGCAAAAACGATATATATCCCCCAACAACGTGTATGACAACGCCTCTTCAGGAAAATGGCGCACTTTCTTGAACAAACACGCCGCTTCAACCGCATGACGCGAAGCCGCATACATATCTCCGGCATACAAACTTATTTTGGCATTAAAATACGCCTGCCACGCTTCTTCGGCTTTGGTCAGCCTTAAAACAGACAAACGACGCAGATTTGTACGAAGTTTTTTATAATCAGAAGCTGAAACAGCTAAAAGGTTTGTTATTATCAGCGCTAAAACCTTATCAGAAGGCCGGTATATTTTTTTTCTTCGGCACGGCAGCCTGCCTACAGCTGCAGCAGTTATCGGATTTTTATCTTTCAAAAATGCTGTCAATAAAGGAATTTTTTGAGCATAGACCGCTTTAAAGAGCTGTTTTTGTTGTTTTGCCGGTGCTTGCAACACTATATCGGCGGCTTTTTGTGCAAGATAATTCGGGAAAAACGGAAGACCGGCATACACGCCGTAATATCCGCCGATTTTTTTAGCAAAAACAGAACAGTATAAACGTTTTTGCGTACAACGCCAGAGTGCGACAAAGAAAAACAATGCCGCAACAATCAACAAAACAAACAATAAAAGTACAAAATATTTCATAAAACATTTACACTAAATTAGGTTTTGGTTTATATGATTATAGCAATAAAAAATAATTGCAAAAGGATTTTTTTAAGATGGCCATCATAAAATTAAGCCCTGAACAGCTTTATAAAAAATGCGATACTTCAAAATTTGACTTTAATTCAACCGCCGATCTGGAAGAACGCCTTTCCGCGCTCGGACAAGATCGCGCCATCAGCGCAGTTGAACTCGGTATCAACATTAAATCAAAAGGCTATAATTTGTTTTGCTTCGGTCCCGAGGGCACCGGAAAGATGAGTTTGGTTAAAAGAATCTTGGAAAAAGAAGCCAAACAACGGCCGACGCCGGACGATTGGGCTTATGTTTATAATTTTGACGAACCTTATAAACCTATCGCTATTAATTTTTCAGCCGGAGAGGCTTCTGAATTCGCCAAAGATGTTGACCATCTGATTGAGGATTTAAGCACCTCCATTCCTGCTTTGACGGATAGCGATGAATATAAAGCAGCCGTGGAGATTATTCGGCAGAAATACAAAAGCAAAAAAGATGATTATATCAAAATTTTGCAAAAAAAAGCCAAAGGAAAAAGTGTTTCTCTGTTGCATATGCCGGTCGGGTTGGTGGTAGCTCCGGTTAAAGATGGCGAGGTCTTAAGTCCGGAGGCTTTTGATCAACTCTCTGATGATGAAAAAAAGAAAATCACCGAAGATTTGAACGCCATGCAAGCCGAAATTGAAAATACGGCACAAGATTTGCCGCAATGGGAAGAGCGACAACGTGAAGAAATTGACCATTTGCGTGAAAAATTGGCTAAAAGTCTTATCAGCACGCCAGTTGACGAGTTGCGGCGCAAATATAAACAATACAAACCGGCTACAGATTTTTTAAAATCCATTCAGAAAAATATTTTGGAAAATATTAATGATTTTATGCCCAACACCGAATCTCAAACTTCCGGTAACGAAGATGATCCGCTGAGTCTGCTTTTAAGTCGGATGAACAAAAATGAAGAAGATAAATTTGCCAAATTTAAAGTGAATGTTATTGTTAAAAATACGCCCAATTCCGGCGCCCCGATTATTTTGCTGGATCATCCGACGCAAGGAAATTTGGTTGGTAAAGTGGAACGTGTACAACAATACGGCGCTTTGTTAACAGACTTTACATTGATTAAATCTGGCGCTTTACATCAAGCTAACGGCGGATTTCTTTTGATTGATGCCCGTAAACTTTTGTTGCAGCCTTATGCATGGGATTCATTAAAACGAGCTTTAGCCTCAAAATCCATTAAAATTGAATCGCCGGGCGATGAAACAAGCTTTACCACAATCTCGCTTGATCCACAGCCAATTCCGCTGGATATTAAGGTTATTTTGACCGGTGATGAAGATTTGTATGAGCTTTTAAGTGAGCGCGATCCGGATTTTTCAGACTATTTCAAGGTTGAGGCCGATTTTGGCACCGTGATGGATCGCACAGAAGAAAACGAAATTGAATATGCCAAGCTCATCGGTTCTTTATCCAAGAAAAAGAATTTACGTTCGCTGACCAAACAGGCTGTCGCCAAAGTTATTGAGCACGCCTCGCGATTGGCTGATGATTCGGAAAAACTAACGGCACATATTGCCTCTATTGGCGATTTGTTGCGCGAGGCTGATTATTGGGCTCGCAAATCAAACTCAAAACAAATCGGTAAAAATCATATTGTGCAGGCTATTGAAGCGCAAATTTACCGATGCGACCGCATTAATAAAGCAATGTTGGAACAAATTGATAAGGGCACCATTTTAATGGATGTCAAAGGAAAAAGAATTGGTCAAATCAATGGGTTGGTCGTGTATAATTTTTCACGCAATTCTTTTGGAAAACCGGCTCGCATTACCACGCAGGTGCGGATGGGCAACGGCGAATTTGTGGATATAGAGCGCGAAATTGAAATGAGCGGTCCGATTCATACTAAAGGTGTGCTTATTTTACAGGCGTTGCTTTCAAACCGCTTTGCCAAGAAAAAACCGCTTTCACTTTCGGCTTCCATCGTATTTGAGCAGTCATACGGCGGCGTGGACGGCGACAGTGCTTCTTCAACCGAATACTATTGTCTGCTGTCGGCCATCGCCGGTTTGCCGATAAATCAAAGCATTGCCGTCACAGGTTCCATAAACCAATTCGGTGAAATTCAGCCTATCGGCGGTGTTAACGAAAAAATTGAAGGATTCTTTGAGGTGTGTAAATACAACGGCTTGACCGGCAAACAAGGCGTGATTATTCCGCATACCAACATAAGCAATCTAATGCTTAAAGAGGAAATTGTGGAAGCGGTTGAAAATGGCAGGTTCCATGTTTATGCCGTGGATACGGTTGATGATGGTATAGAGATTTTAACCGGCGTTAAGGCCGGAAAACCCGATAAAAACGGCAACTATCCTAAAGGAAGCGTTAATTATCTGGTAGCAAAAAATCTGGAAGAATATTACCAATGTTATGTTCGTTTTGCACAAGAAACGCACGGATCTATTGGAAAATAAGTTTTTTTTATTTTTTGCGGCACACGTCGGCCAGCAGTTCCCGTGTCATAAATTTGTCACATTTTCTTGACTCGGATGCCTTTTTATGTTAAATTGAGAGTAATGATATAGATTGGCTAAAGGAGAATAGTCATGATTAACATATCTGAAGAAAAGGCTCGGAAAGCACGTAATAAAGCATTTTTGACAAACATTCGTTATATGCAGGAAAAAGTTGTGGCTATTAAAGCTGAAGATAAACATAAAGAAGGGCTCATTGTTAACACTCCGGCCAATCAAGATAGCAAAACAACAGAACAACAACGTCAATAGGCAAAACTTCTTTATACATTTTCCAACCCCGTTGAAACGGGGTTTTTTATTGCGATAAACAACCCGATTTGCCGATTTTCAGCACTCGGACACCTTGCACCACCGTCAGAATGGTATTTATACCATTACCGAACACAAGATGTCCACGCCTTCTAGCACGCCAGAGGCACTGTGGAAGGCGTGGAATATAGTGACATATTAGCCGTTATTTGCGGAAGCGGCGATATTATCTTGTATCGGCGCCGGCGCAACTTCAACACCTTGGTCTTCCGGCAATGGCTGAAAATCTGCATTCTCATCATTTGTCTCTTGATTTTGCGATGTGGTATCATTTTGAGCCGGAACAACGCTTTCGCTTTCTTCAATAATTAAAACCTCATCGGGCGTGTCGGCATTACTTTGCGCATGAGAAGAATATATGCCCAACGCCGCCAAAGCCAACACCATCACACCAATAAGATAGTAAGATTTTTTCATTGTCATTCTCCTTAAAAATATATCATTTCCTCACGAGAGATAGTTTTGCCGAACAGAAAATCAATATGGCGCAAAGTTATAAAAAAAGACCGTTCGGTTAGACGGTCTTTTAAGAGTCGTTTTCAACAGATTCATTCGGTATGGCAAAACATGCGCTTGACTTCTCTTTTCAACTTTTCGCCGCGCGGGGTGCGCATTAATACCATACAAGCCGAGCTTAAAATGATGGTAACCGCTGCCAACCAATCGTTTGCCGTTAATGGCAAGAACGGCAATGCCGTAAACGAGCTTACCAACAACTCAACCGCATAGGTGAACACCGCCTGTGTAGAACGATACATCATAAAATATTCACTATTGGACAAACTTACAGCATACAAATAACAGTACATGGAAATCGCATAAAAGCAAACACCATTGATTAAACCGCACAATACGTTGTTGGGCGCCACATATTCCGCCGGCGCCGGCAGCATATTCAAAAACGGCAGCGCGTCTTTAACGGAAGGCGGTACGTATGAAACAATAAAGGCCAGCAAAGCCGCCACGATAATAAAGGTAATGCCGCTTACAAACATAATCCATCCGGTCATGCTCAAGCGGTCTTTAATGCTTAAAGATGCTTTATTATCATCATATACTTCGGCGATAATGGTACGCAACACGTTCAAAAAAGAAGAAAGCGCCACAAAAACCGAAACTTTAACCATAATATCAAACGGCAGACCGGCAAGCAAAATAAAACAGCCAAAAACAATCAACAACATAGCAGCAATGTCTATTTCCCCCGGTTTTCGCTTAAACAACATCCAAGCAAACAATACCGAAAACACAATTTCTATGTTGGAAAGCAAATTGGCTTGTGTTGAGGAGACATAAACAAATGCCATAATCATAAACAAATTTCTGAAAATTTGCAGACTGCCGAAAACCCATGTTTGATAATTGGTAACAATTTTCCAGACATTCATTTTATGGTTGCCCAACGCTATCATAGCAAGCCCGCAAAACAAAGCATTTGAACAGGCAATAGCGAACTGGTTGCAGCCGTGCTCCAAAAGACAATAGCGCAAAAAGATATTGGATATAGCCCAAAACAAAATTGTGGTAAGCGATAAAACACCGGCTTTGTACATATTTATCATCGTATTGTCCTTTTGTTGCGACTTTTAACGTATTGGCATTTGAGTGAAGTTTAGTATTATTTAAAATATTGTCCAATATTTTTTCATATTTTTCGCACAAAATATGTCTTGACGAATTGCTCTAATATGTTACTTTAAAGCGTTTGTTTAAACAAAGCGGAGATTTGAGAGTGTTTTGCGATAAAAAAGCCGTTATTTGGGACTTGGATAATACTTTGTACCGGATTACGCCGGAATTTGCCGACAAGCTTGACGAAGTTATGGCTGAAGCTTTGGTTGAAGACTTGGGTGTCAAGATGAGTGTTTCGGAATGTAAAGAGTTGGTAAAACATTCCTATAAAATTTATCGTGACGGCGGAGAATATTTTTATCAAAATTACGGCATTTCGCCTGAAACTTTATCCACGGCCTACCATCTGCGCAAACCGGTTCATATGATTGAACCCTATGCCGGATTGCCAGCTTTGTTAAAACAAATACCTTTTGAACAATATATATTCACAACAAGCACCCGTGAATGTTCAGAACGCATTTTAAAACATATCGGGTTGTACGAATTTTTCAAAAACCGTTTTTATTCGGTAGAAGATTTCGGCGTTTATAAGAAAAATGAAAGCGCTGATGTATATCGCCAATATTGTCAAAAAATCGGCATTGCACCGACAGACTGCATTTTTGTAGACGATAGTTATTCAAATCTGGAGTTTGCCAAGGAAACAGGCATGACCACGGTACGGATTTTTTATCAGCATAATTCTGCTAAAGATAAAACCTATATTGATGCCGCTTACAAAGGCGTTGAAGAATGTGTCAAAGCCTTGATAAATTGCAAAAATCAAACAAAAAAACACTTAACGACATAAGGCCGCTTCATAATCATAATTTTCAATACTGTCAAGTTTGGCTTGTTCGGTGTTAATTTCTTGTTGCATCTCTTCCAAAACGGGATTAATCGCCGCTAAATATTTAGCATTGAAATCTTCTTTGGCCAATGTCAGATTGATGTCCGAATCGCTACTCATGGATAAATTTTCACGCACCGCCGCCAAAAAGCGCTGCTGCAAAATCGGCAGATAATGTTCCAACACTTCTATATTAATTTGTTGATGCGTTTGTTCATGCCGCATGGCTATATCATAAATGCAGCTGCCGGTTTCCAGTTCTTTTGATAAATAGATGACCGGATTTTGGATTTCAATATTAAGCATGATATCTGCCGGATAAACGCAGGTTGAACCGTTTTCCAACGTGTTTTTAACCACTCTGAACATGATTTCAGTATTAAGATCATAAGCGGCCAAGCCATGAACCTGACGCCCCGAGGCGATTTTGCCGCCATATTGGCGCAAGTGCATACGGGTCAGATTACGATTGGTTTTGCTTGTATCATACTTCAAACGATTGTATGTGACCATAACCGTCACTTCCGGCGAACGCGCAACGTTCCGGCAGGCATCCGCCGCGGCCGCAGTCTGCGCCACCGGCAGTAAAAAAAATGCAAATAATGCAAAAATTAATATATAAAAAAGATTTTTCATGTATGATACATTATCATAAATTTATCAATTTAGAGTTAATATTATGAAAAAGACAATCCTTTTTTTACTTGCGGCGCTTGTTCTGATTTTTGCACAAAAAGCACTTTCTCAAAACAGCGGCAACACTTTTTTTATACCGCAAGGCGAGATGCAACAACGTTATGAAAAACTTCCACCGATTGCAACACCGCAGCCAAAGATGCCATCGGCACGAGCCGCTTATGAACAACGCCGCCGACAGCAACTACAAAACGCAAAACAATCTCGCGCCGTTGCACAACCGACCGTTCGGCGCAAAATCAAACAATATATTGCCGTAGACGGACGTTTTATTCCCGTGTATGACGAGAACGTGCCGGCAGAACCCGCGGCAGATGTTCAAATTGCCGCTGATACTGCTCAACAATCTGCCACAACGGAAATACCAACGTCTCCGAATACGGTAGCAGCAACGCCGGCACCAATTAATCTACCGATGGCCAATGAACTGCCTCCGGTTAATCAATCTATGCCATCTTCCATATCTGAACCATCTGACGTTGCGCAAACACCGATTCAAGATATTACAATCGTACAGCCGCCAACGGTGGAAACAGATCCGAATTTGCCATCGTATCGCAATCGTTATGGTCAATATATTGCCGATTTACAGATTTTTCATCAAACCGGTCAAATGCCATACAATGCCGAATTGGAACAAACTCTGGATAAACTTTCATCAAATCGGCAAACGGTTTTATTTAAAGGCATTGTGGAATAAAGCAAAATTGCAACATCTTTCAGATGGCAATTTTCTTCTTTTGAAATACTTAACAGCATAAAAAATCAGATATTCACATTCTAAAGGACACAACACAGCCAAAGATGCGTCATGTCGTGTGCAACACATCTTGAAGGTTGCAACTTATCCCCACGAGACTCTTTAAAATTGCAAAAAAAAAAAACGGTTTAGAATGACGAGCAAATAGGTATTTTTTG
>CALXZI010000043.1 GCA_944393205.1 uncultured Alphaproteobacteria bacterium
CATGCCGGAGCTTGGGCAATAACCAGCATTTGTGACTGTACTTTTTTTCTATCTTGTACACTATATCCTAACTCTTTCATTGCCGCTTGCATTTTTTCTTCTAATTTCAAAGCCGTATACGCACCATGGCAATGCGCCACTATGTTCAGCTTTCTTATTCTCTTACACGCTTCTTCTACCGATAATTTTCCCTTACCATTATGTAATGTTATTCTGGGCAATATAACTTTTTCAAACAATTCATCAACATATTGAGGGTTATATTCTTCATCCGTCGCTTTAGACAACGTCTTTTCAATATCCGCCTTACTTCTTAAAACTTCTGTCCTGTGTTTAATATTAGCAATCTGCCTAGCAAGTGACTTATTATGACCATCAAAATCATATTTTATACTGTAAACGGGAGTTTCTGTACTTATTTCATCCAATATCTCATTTTTAATAATCTTGGCGTATCCGTTGGCTGCTTTATCCGTCGTTGTTCCATCTCCGCCTATATATAACACGCAAATCTCATCTTTAGGAATAGAATCAACTTTCACGTAGCCATAAGGATTATCTTCTGTTTTATCGGTTCTCTTTCCAATTTCTATTGATGACATCGTTTGGTTCCTTAAACACAGCCACAATTATATTAGATATACCATAAACACGCACCAAAATCAATATATTTAGATTTTTGAATACATCACACGAGCTCGGTTGCTTAATACTAAAATCTCGGATAATGGAGTTTATAGAGTTGTTTGAAAGGCGAAAGCACCGCAGCGTACAAAGAATTTTAACCTGAACAAACGGCTTTAGAAAAACATTAGACGAGATTTTATAAAAAAAGACGCATTAAAGCGTCTTCATCTTGAGTGGCAGGGGCGGCAGGACTTGAACCCACGACACTCGGTTTTGGAGACCGATGTTCTACCAACTGAACTACGCCCCTATTGTTAGTAACAAGTTGGACTTATTGATACACATTTATCACAAATAAATCAAGCATTTTTTTATAAAACACCAAACAAAAATCAATCATTGAAACTTCCATGCAATCGCGCAATTATTTGTACTTCCGCAATCGCACAATTGATAAACCTGATTAAGTGTTCCATGGGCAATATCTTTAGCTAAAATAGTTGCATCTCCGCCTTGCAGTTCGGCCGCTGTCAAATTGCTGGTTTCAACCGTCAATTCACCATCGTTTTTTATTGTCAGGCCTAAAAAGCCGCTCGCCATATCCGACCCCCAGTCCGAAATAGCTAACTCACGACAAGTATACGCATCCAATCCATTAAAAACCAAAATAAAGCTACCGGCCGGCCGCACACCATCGGCCGCCGAAGCAATATAAACCTTGCCTTTAGCTTTGTTATAAATAGTGATTCTGTCTTCTCCTATCATCCAATCCGGTATCAAAGCTGCATTTATTAAGGTTATCTCGTTCAAACTTGAATAATCTTTGGCGCTAAAATACATACTGCGAATATTGGCCACAATTGTAGAAATCTCGTCTTTAAGATTGCTGATACGTAAGTTCCTGCTAGCTGTGACATAACCTGCTATACCGCCAACGCTCAAAACGCCGACTATTGCCAACACACCAATCATTTCTACTATGGATCGGCCGCAGATTTTACTTTCCTCACATCGCTTTTTCATATTTTTTGAAAAAAAGGTCATCTTTACGCCTCTTAAAGTTTTAATGATTTGTTAACATAACATAAGTGTTTCAACTTGTCTAATTATCTTTTGTAATATTTCAAAATATATATCTAACAAAAAAGCGCCCGTTCCCGAACGCTCTTTTTTATTTATTATGCCAACATCTCCGGCTTGGCGCGTTTACGCTGCAGCGGATCTAAAATCTTCTTTCTCAAGCGCAGCGATTTTGGCGTAACTTCCAACAATTCATCAGCTTGAATATACGACAAAGCCTGCTCCAGACTCATTTTCCGCGGCGGGATAAGGTCTATTGCCTCATCTTTGCCGGCAGCACGAATATTGGTGAGTTGTTTTGCTTTGGTCGGATTAACATCCAAATCATTGGGCTTGGTATGTTCGCCGATAATCATACCGATATAAACCGGACTATTATGCTCAATAAACATCGGACCGCGGTCTTGCAGTTTCCATAAAGCATAAGCCACAGCTGTACCGTTTTCGCTGGAAACCAACACGCCGGTGCGACGCCCTTCAATTTCGCCTTTATAAGGTTCATAAGCATAAAAACTGCGGTTCATAACACCGGTACCGCGGGTGTCGGTCAAAAACTCGGAATGATAACCAATTAAACCACGCGATGGAGCATGAAAAATGAGCCGCACTTTATTACCCAGTTGAGAAGGTATCATTTCCGTCATCTCGGCTTTGCGCTGGCCAAGTTTTTCAACCACGGCGCCGGAAAATTCTTCATCAACATCAATCACTACTTCTTCCACCGGCTCCAGCAAATTGCCGTTTTCATCTTTTTTCATCAAAACCCGCGGACGAGAGATAGAAAGTTCAAAACCTTCGCGACGCATGGTTTCTATCAAAACACCCAATTGCAATTCGCCGCGTCCGGCGACTTCAAAAGAATCGGAGCTGTCGGTACGTGAAATTTTTAGAGCAATGTTACCTTCCGCTTCTTTACAAAGCCTGTCCCAAATCATACGGGATGTAACCTTGTCGCCCTCACGTCCGGCCAACGGAGAATCGTTGACCGAAAAAGTCATAACCAAAGTCGGCGGATCAATCGGTTGGGCATGAATAGCTTCATTGATGCTGTAATCACAAATCGTATCAGCAACCGTTCCTTTCACAACACCGGCCACCGCAACAATATCGCCGGCAAAAGCCTCGTTTAAGGCAACGCGTTCCAGTCCGCGATAAGCCAAAATTTTGGTAATTCGGGTTCTTTCAACTTCGCCTTTATCATTAATGACTTTAACGGAATCGTTTAATTTTAAGCTACCGGACTGAATTTTTCCACTTAACAAACGTCCCAAAAACTTATCGGATTCCAAAGTTGTAACCAGCATGGAAAAGGGCTTGTCTTTTTCGCATTTCGGTTCGCTGACATAAGATAAAATCAATTCAAACAACGGGGTCAAATCTTTGTGCTCGTCATTTAGATCTTTTACAGCCCAGCCATTACGACCGGAAGCATACAAAACCGGAAAGTCAAGTTGTTCATCATTAGCATTCAAACTGACAAACAAATCAAAAATTTCATTCAAAACCTCATCTGGACGGGCATCCGGCTTATCAGCTTTGTTGATAACAACAATCGGTCTTAAGCCGATTTTCAGAGCTTTGCCTAACACAAATTTGGTTTGCGGCATCGGCCCTTCGGAAGCATCCACCAACAAAACAACTCCGTCCACCATAGAAAGTATGCGTTCAACCTCACCGCCGAAATCCGCGTGTCCCGGTGTGTCCACAATGTTAATATGCGTGCCGTGCCAATTAACCGATGTACATTTTGAAAGAATCGTAATTCCTCTTTCTCTCTCTAAATCATTGCTATCCATGGCGCATTCTGCCACTTTCTGATTATCTCTGAAAGTTCCGCTTTGTTTTAAGAGACCATCTACCAATGTTGTTTTTCCATGGTCAACGTGGGCTATGATGGCAATGTTTCTCATACTCATTTCTTTTTCTCCCAAACAATCGTCATAACAAACCGAAAAGTTCACAATCTGCAACAGCATTAAAACATTGCTGAACGCTTTTTGCCTCAAAAGAAAGAACTTCCGTTATTTTTGAACATGACAACTGAAATTTTTTCTGTACCATAACGCGAAAAATTTAAATTTCAAGTTTTTTACAGAAAAAAAATTGACTTTAAAAATATTTTAGTGTATATGCCATAGCAGAATATAATTATTTTGGTTTAAATTAAAAGTTAGACATTGACGACGCAAAGTCGTTCATTCCAAGGGGCTGGATTATAGCGAAAACACTTTCATCCAATCAAATTCTAATATCTGGTCTCTTGGCAAGCTCCGATGTGAATCGCAGCTTGAGGTTTGGGTTTACTTTCTTTATCTGTCATGTAAACCAGCAAAAGCTCCGATGTGAATCGCAGCTTTTGTTTTTTTTAGAGCTCAATCCATAATTCTTGACTCGTTTGTTACATATGAGCTCAAAAAACCGCGATATTTTCATATCGCGGTTTTCGTTTTATAAACCTTTCGCATTATAGCCACTGTTTTATTCAGCCGCAATGCCCAAAAAGCGAGTATTATTTTCATTTTCTTCCAAAAAACCCAGCTTATATTGGATTTCCCAAATAACCCTTAATGCATTTAAGGCGTTTTCACCGCTGATACGTGGTGTCGCTTTGCCGCGGACACAATCTATAAAATGATTAAGTTCAGCGCTCAACGGCTGATTGGTCGGAATAAACAATTGCTCAACACTGCCTTTCAAACCATAATTCATCCAATCTGGAATGCTTTCTTGATTAACATAAGGCATACGTCCTTGTGAATGAACATTAATACTCTGGTTGATAAAGTCCATATCAATATAGTTTGTATCGGTCGTTACCGTCAAAGTGCGCACCCGTGCCTGCGTAATGCGGCTGGCCGTCAAATTAGCCGTTGCTCCGGATTCAAATTCCAAAATAGCGGTAATATAATCTTTTCCTTCCGGTTTGTCAGGAGTTTTAACTGAACAAGCCTGAACATTAACAACCGGTGATTTTACCAACGATTGAATAACTTCCACATCATGAATCATTAAATCCATCGCCACATCAACGTCGGTAATGCGGCCGCTGGCCGCAGACATCCTTTGCGCCGTTAAAGAGCGAATTTTTGATGTATCGGATAAAATTTTACCCATTTGTTCAACAGCCGGATTGAAACGTTCAATGTGACCAACCAATAAGGTAACATTATTGTTTTTAGCAGCATTAATCAACCGGCGGCAGCCTTCTTCGGTGGTGGCTAAAGGTTTTTCAATCAGGCAGTGAATGCCTTTGTTCAAAAAGAACTCTCCGACATCCGCATGCGTGATTGATGTTGTCACAACACTGACAGCATCCACTTCTGCGGCAACTTCTTCCATGGAAGAAAAAGCCTTAATTCCAAACGTCTCGGCGGCAGCTTTTGCCGCTTCGGGAAAAATGTCATAAACGCCGACCAGTTCAACACCTTGCAAGCTTTTATATGTTTTTAAATGGTTTTTACCCATAACGCCTGCGCCAACAACGGCAACTTTTATGGTATCAGTCATAAAAAATCCTTTTAAGCATATGAAATTTAGCCTCCTTATAGCACAATTCCTCACAAATTGCTTTTAAAAAGATGTTACATATTGTTACAATTATACATCATAAAAACAACTTCGGAATGTGCTTTTTTCTTCAGAAACAAGTGCTGCTTTTGCGTTAACGGCGGCTTTCCGACAATATCTTCAACAACAAAACCTTTTTTGGGGAATGGGGAAATAAGGTTAAAGTGGTGGTTAGAGCCTTATTTTCTGACCTCAAATTTGGTAAAACTTTTTTGCAAATATGCTATTAAGTCTTTATTTTCAACCAATGCCAAACATTGCTCATCGGTTGTGGTTTTATCGGTCGGTATCGGACGATACTTTTGCAGATAATATTCTTGCACACCCGCCTCTTTCAACGATTCGGCAATTTTATAAATATCTTCAACCGTCAAAATCCGCGGATCGCAGGTTGTCCGACACTCAAAATGCTTGCCGCTTGCCGCCAAAATTTCAAGGCTCTTTCTAACATTTTCTACCAAAGTATAACCACCGGTCACCGTTTTATATTTTTCAACCTCAAACGGTGCTTTGATATCCAAACCGACCCAATCAATTTTCTCAACGATTCGTTCTAAAATTTCCGGACGATAACCACCCGTATGCAGCCCGACACCATAACCCAAAGCCTTAACCGCATCTATGGCGTTTTCCAACGCCTCACCCTGAACCAACGGCTCACCGCCGGAAAACACCACCGCGTCTAACACGCCTTTGCGCCTCTCCAGCAAATTCATCAGTTTGGAAAACGTCCAATCACTCTCCGGTTCAGCCCCTATTTTTTGCAGTGACGTATTATAACAAAACGGACAACGCCATGGGCAACCTTGCATAAAAACAACCGCTGCCATATGTTCCGGATAATCTACGATACTGAATTTCTCAACATCACCGATAACAATTTCTTCTGTATTCACTTCTTAAATCTTTCGTTTAAAAAAAGCCGCCGCTTTCCACATTTTCGGGACTTTGCGGCGGCTTTAAGCCTCATAAAACAATCTTTATTCGGCAGCCAAAGCCAATTCTTCGTTCAAATGACGAACAGCTTTTTCTTCACAAAAGCAAACACGTGAATAATATTCCGATTTTTTGCCTTTGTTGAATTCAGAAACCGGACGATGATAACCCATAACCCGTGTCCAGATTTCGCAAGGTTGTCTTTCGCTGTCGGCTAATTTAACATCTTCAATATTGATTACGTTGGTCATTTTGTATCTCCTTATTTATGAATAATTTTTTAAGCTACATTCTGATTCGCCTGTTGCAAGGCTTTTAATTTTTCTGCTTTCTTCTCCTCATCGCAGATTGGGCAGAATTTGTGTTCCCCTGACAAATAACCATGTTTCGGGCAAATGGAAAATGTTGGGGTAATCGTGATATAAGGCAACCGATAATTGGTCAAAACTCTTTTAACCAAATCACGGCAGACCTTGGCCGATGAAATTCGTTGATTCATATACAGGTGTAAAACCGTACCGCCTGTATATTTGGTTTGCAGGGTAGACTGCAAATCCAACGCTTCAAACGGGTCGTCGGTGAACCCGACCGGAAGTTGGGAAGAATTGGTGTAATACGGATCTTCTTTGGTTCCGGCTTGAATAATATCTTTAAATCTCTTCTTGTCTTCACGAGCAAAACGATATGTCGCACTTTCTGCCGGCGTGGCTTCCAGATTGTACATATGTCCGGTTTCTTCTTGAATTTTGACCATCTTGTCGCGGATATAATCCAAGAATTTTTCGGCAAACGCCTGTCCCCACTCGTCGGAAATATCGTGTTCATCATTGGTGTAGTTGCGAATCATCTCGTTGATACCGTTAACGCCAATGGTGGAGAAGTGATTGCGCAATGTGCCGAGATAACGCTTGGTGTACGGGAACAAGCCGTTATCAATCAAACGTTGAATAACCTTGCGTTTAATTTCAAGCGAAGTGCGCGCAATGTTCAACAACTCATCAACCCGACCGAA
Organism: uncultured Alphaproteobacteria bacterium; assembly: GCA_944393205.1. Taxonomy (GTDB): domain Bacteria; phylum Pseudomonadota; class Alphaproteobacteria; order RF32; family CAG-239; genus CAAFZY01. The sequence continues at coordinate 7,223 of CALXZI010000043.1, forward strand.
CAAACCGGCTTCATCGCCTTTATAAACATATCCCAAGCGGGCGCAGTTAAAAGTGACAACGCCGACCGAACCGGTCTGTTCGGCCGAGCCGAACAAGCCGTTACCTTTGGCCAAGAGTTGGCGCAAATCAAGCTGCAGACGGCAACACATGGAACGAATCTGCCCCGGTTTCAAAACCGAATTGATAAAGTTCTGAAAATAAGGCATACCGTATTTTGCCGTCATTTCAAACAACAGTCCGGTGTTTTCTTCTTCCCACGGAAAATCAGGCGTCATATTATAAGTCGGAATCGGGAATGTAAACGGACGTCCTTTAATATCGCCTTTCATCATCACCGTGATGTATGCCTTGTTAATCATGGCCATTTCTTCCTTCAAATCGCCATAAGTGAAAGGCTGTTCCTCACCGGCAATAATCGGATGCGTGTTGCGCAAATCTTCCGGACAAACCCAGTCAAAAGTAAAGTTGGTAAACGGCGTTTGCGAACCCCAGCGCGACGGAACATTCAAGTTATAAACCAATTCCTGAATGCTCTGTTCCACTTGACGATAGGAAAGATTGTCTTTGCGGACATACGGTGCCAAATAAGTATCAACCGATGAAAAAGCTTGCGCACCGGCCCACTCGTTTTGCAACGTACCCATAAAGTTGACCATCTGGCCGACCGCCGCAGATAAGTGTTTGGCTGGACCGGCTTCCGCCTTGCCCGGAACGCCGTTGAAACCTTCATGCAACAAGTTTTTCAGCGACCAACCGGCACAATATGCCGCCAACATATCCAAATCATGAATATGAATATCGCCGTTGCGATGCGCCTCACCGACTTCCGCCGGATAAACATGGCTCAACCAATAGTTTGCCGTCACTTTACCGGAAACGTTTAAGATCAAACCGCCGTTGGAATATCCTTGGTTTGCATTGGCATTAACACGCCAGTCCAATTTTTCCAGATATTCGTTGATAGAGCTTTCCACATCAACCATAACCTTTTTATCCGAACGCATACGATTGCGTTGATCGCGGTATAAAATATAAGCTTTGGCTGTCTGAAAATAATTATCCGAAATCAGCACCTGCTCAACAATATCTTGTATCTGTTCAATGGTCGGCAACGATTCGCTGAATTTATGCTCAATAACTTTCAAGACTTTAGCCGTCAGCAACCACGATTCTTGTTCTCCAAACTCTTTGGTAGATGTTCCGGCTTTCAAAATCGCATTATAGATTTTACTGCTGTCAAACGGAGCTAATGTTCCGTCTCTTTTGGTGACTTGTTTAACGGTAATATTATCGTTATTCATTGTCGGCATTTCATATTTTTGTTCTGGCATTGGCCCATCCTTAAAATTTTATTTTATTGTTAAACCATGTTTTTTACTTACCGCATCATTCTGCTGGATATATACAATATATAGTGTTAAAAAAATGTAAAGAACCTATATATAGTATGCACATAATTTTTATTGGAGTATTTTTTCTTTGAAAATCATCTTGCAAAAATAAGTTTTCGCCCTCAACAATAAAATGGTTAAAAAAGCCTTAAAAGGCCCTATCTCATTAAAAATAGGCACAAAAAAAAATCTTTAAAAGTGGATAAATTTATTAACAAAAAAAGATTTCAACGATATCAAACGGTTACATTTAACGCTTTGTTATTACTAAACTATTTTCAAAACACAACAACTTAAAATATGTATATCTCCTTTAAATAAAACATTTGGCTACGTTGTTTTAAAGAATCCGATTCGTCTTTCGGTATTTATATGCCAATGTATGACTTGTGTTTCCCGCGAGCATTCTAAAAGATCAAAATTTCTAGCACAAAAGCTGTTTTGTAAACTTAACTTCATCATCCATTACCACCTTACAAAGGTATAATACAAAAAGAGCCGTCCGTGGCAACGGATTTTAAAAATTTAGAACCAATCAAAACTAAAATAAGATATTTGGCCGAGACTCTGACTGTCATCTTGTACTTTACATACATTTTCAATATCCAATAATTTGATATCCTTCAGGCACTTACGATTTTCCGTACAATAATCGTCTCCATAATAATTAAGTTGTCCGCCGTTAGGCAATGTTACCGTAAAGTAAAATAATTGTCCGCTGAATCCTTTAGCCGCCGTCAAAAGATTTTGGCATATGGGAAATCTGAAATCGGTATTTTCAATATAATAACGCAACCCCCATTTATAAGCTTTGGAATATTGTGTTGTACTATACAATATAATATATGAACTAAACATATCATATATTCTGCTAGTTCCATTTTCTTCATACCTAAATCCGTCCGGAATTATATTTAATTTATTAAACAGGTAAGTCATATTTGTCATTCCATCCTCTATGGGCAGATTAGAGGTAAATTGTAAAGCATTTTGCAATAAAAAATTCATGCCGGATACTTGCACATTCAGTTTATGCTTCATCATAGCTTTGGAGTAACCCGAAACAGCCCCGACGCTTAATACTCCAACAATTGCCAGCACGCCCAACATTTCCACCATAGACCGACCGTTTTCCCGCATAATTTCCTCCGCAAATAACAAAAACGTCAATTTCTACGGAATTATAAACCGTTTTTTTTTGCAATTTTAAAGAGTCTCGTGGGGATAAGTTAAAGAAATTCCCTGATGGGTAAGTCAATAAGGATGGTTAAGAAAATAGCATCGGCGTTGAGCC
>CALXZI010000044.1 GCA_944393205.1 uncultured Alphaproteobacteria bacterium
AACGTCAATTTCTACGGAATTATAAACCGTTTTTTTTTTTTGCAATTTTAAAGAGTCTCGTGGGGATAAGTTGCAACTTATCTTCATCCTTCTGAAACAGCATAGATGTTAAGGAAATCTTTCAGCAGCGATTTATTGGTGGAAAATAGGAATTAATATCTCACATTTTAAATGCAGAAATGAAAAGAACCCTGCGTAAAACGCAGGGTTCTTTCTTAATTTGCCTTAATCTACTTGGAAGAACTTGTATCGGTTTTGATACCAAAGCCGGCATATTTGGTGTTGAATTTAGACACCTGACCGCCACTGTCAACCATGCGGTGAATACCCGTCCAAGCCGGATGAGATTTAGGGTCAATTTCCAAATTCATCTTGGCGCCTTCTTTGCCCCAAGTCGTTCTTACTTTGTGTTCCGAACCATCGGTCATGACATATGTAATCTCATGATAATCCGGATGAATGCCTTTTTTCATTTTTATTACTCCATTTTTAAACTGCTCTAAATTTTAAGCCCTTATACCTTAATCAAAATAAATTATCAAGAGTTTTTTTGCCCTTTATTTAAAAATTTCCCAAACTCTCGGATTCAGATTAAAATTAGAAGCTGCAAGATTACCGTTCTTAAAGATTTCCTTTAAATCTTCAATCCGCATATCTTTTTGCGCCATGCCGCGAATGGCACCGCCGGCTTCTTTAACCAGCAACAATCCTGCCGCCATGGAGCAAATATGGTTGTTTAGGCTCAATGAAGCATCGTATTTTCCACCGGCTAAATAGGCCAAATCAAGCGCAATGCAACCACTTATGCGCAAATCGCCCGTTTTTTTCAAAAGGGCGGCATGCAATTTGACCACATCATCAGGATTCTCCCGATAACCGCCGGTACTGCTTATTAGCGCACCTTCAAGTTCTTTCGCGGCAGAAACGCGCAAACGTTCATGATTGCGGTAGCCTTCTTTATAAGCACCTTTTCCTTTTTCGGCAAAAAAAGTTTCATCACGCGCCGGATTGTATACCACGCCGCATACCAAGACCTCGTTTTCAATCAAGGCGACAGAAACCGCAAATTCCGGATTGCCGTGGGCAAAATTGATTAAACCTTCAATCGGGCTGACAGCAAAATATGCGGCACCGGTAACTTTGTCGTTGGGTGTATAGACCGGAATGTCTGGACGGATTTTGCCTAATTCAACTTTCAGATTTTTTTCAATCCGGCTATATGAATTGAACACAAAATTTTTGTTGCCGCGAATGGAATTTTGCAGTTGTTCAAGCTCGCTGAAATCACGATCCAACGATGAGGCAGATTTTTTAACCGCACCGACAACCGCTGTCAGCAAAGGGGAAATATACGACATTATTTTGCTCTTTCAACATAGTTGGCTTCCGTGGTACCGACCACAATTTTATCGCCGGCACCGATAAAGGGCGGAACCATAACCCGTACACCGTTGTCCAAAACCGCCGGTTTATAAGAAGAGGCCGCCGTCTGACCTTTAACCACCGGTTCGGTTTCAACCACGGTGCAGGTTACTTGCAACGGCAAAGCAACCGAAATCGGCCGACCGTTAATGTGTGAAATACGCACATTCATGCCATCGGTTAAAAAAGGACGAGAATCGCCTAAAATATCCGCCGGCATGGTAAACTGTTCAAATGTTTCGCTTTCCATAAAGGTCAGACCATTAGAATCTTCAAACAAAAACTGACAATCTTTGTCTTCTACCATCATTTTTTCAACCGTATCTTCGGTGCGGAAACGTTCGTTGGTTTTGGTTCCTTCTTCAACCGCTTTCATCTCCACCTGCATAAAAGCGCCGCCTTTACCGGGTTTTATGTGCTGTGCTTTGGTGATGGTCCAAGGTTTGCCTTTGTATTCAATAACCCAGCCAATTCTGATTGATCCTGCAAGTTGTTTCATTTATATATCTCCGTATTTACAATTTTAGAATGATTAATTTTTTGCTTTGTGAGCGCAACATACTCTAAACTTTATTGATTGGCAACAAAAATTTTATATTTTGTGTCATCCAAAATCACAAAATCGGTTTTAAAGCTTAAAAAATCAACTTCATCTTGCGGCAAAAGCGCGGATTGAATTAAGAAAAACTCATTATACCAATCGGTTAAATCACGGATTTTTTCTTGACCATCTATCCAAGCCTTAAAAGCAATAAAATCCGGTTCGCATTCGGAAGCAAGCATCGCCTCATGACGACGGTTGCGGCAGATGATGCCGGTGAACTTGTTTTTAAGTCCGACCGTTTCTTTCTTGAAATCAGCAGTAATGTTTACTGATTTTGATAAATCAAGCAAGACGCCGTCTAATCCAAATTTTAGACAGGCATCCGGCGTTTCTCCCAAAACAAGTTTATCTTCAGCTTGAGCTTGAGAAACAAAATTTTTAGCAAATTCATCCGGCAACGCGGCAGAAAGAATAAAACATTCCAACGCCTTTTGTTGCAGCAAAGAAAAATCTGCCTCGGTTATTCTGATAATAAATTTTTGCATAATCTCTGATTGCTTCTTGTCAAACGACATAAACCTCATTATTATTTCTGAATATAACAAAAACGAAAGAAAAATGTCAATGGATAAGGAACATTTCAGACAAACGACAAAAGCTTTGGAAGAATTAAACACCGCACTTGGTTTGCTTAACAATATCGTTGCGGGCAAAAAAGATGCCTTGGAGAAACGGCATCTGGCCATATCGGAGGAAAAACTCCGCATTCAGACCGAAATGGCCGAAAAGCAACGAAAAGCCCAAGAACTTTCCGATAAAGTTTCTGTCGTGGTTGAAAAAATAAATATGGTGTTGAAAGACAATGGCGCAAGTAACAATCACAATTAATTCACGCGAATACGCGGTGGCCTGTGACGATGGGCAAGAACGTTATATGTTGCAACTGGCTCGCATTTTGGATGAAAAAGCCAGACAACTGACGGCGGGCGGCGCTCAAATTAATGAAAATATGCTCTTGGCTATGGTTGGCCTGTTGGTGGCCGACGATTTAACCGAAGCACGTAAAGCGGCGACTTCGGTTTCCGAAAATCTTTCAGCTCCGATGGTAACCCATGAGCCGTCTATGTCCGATTTTGCGGCAACAGACACAGAATTAGCCGAGTCGCTAAAAAAAGTCACAGAACAAATAAAAATGCTTGCAAATCAGATAGAAAACTTATAATATAGGATTATCAGATAAGTTGTGGCTGTCTGGCACGTCTTATCCCGCATTGGTCTATCCGAGCCAACGTTATATTATTAGGGAACCGTCACTGTTCAGATCGTGGTCTGATTAAATGGTGCCCACCTTGGTCAAGCGGTTCGATATGAAATGTAATAAACGACCAGACGGCTTTATTAAAACTCCCTTTTTTAGGGAGTTTTTTTTATAAATACCATATGGCATAAATACCACAAAAGTTCTTATCACACTGTTCGCAAAGTGAATGCATGGTGCTAACATTAAGCTGGTGAATTCTTTTATCTTCATGACCGGAATCACCATCGCCATACCACCATTCTTGTTGGTTCATGTCTTCTGCAGTAGTAGAGTTAACACCCAGAGCACTAATTTCCGCAGCGTAACCTTTTAAACTTTCCAATATGTTGCGGCAGATATCATGGTTTGGATCGTTTTGTTCCGTAAAGCTGAAAGAAAAATAAAATTTGTTCCCGTCACTTGAAAGGGCAAGTTGTATCGGTGTGTTAAACACATCATAAATAAAATAGTTGTCATTCTGTTTTATCATTTCCGGCGGTAAAGCGTTGAGTTTATTAAAAATCGGTACGATGGATTCACTGGCGGCAAGAGTTGTAAATATAGATTTATGTTCAACCAAAGCCATCATGACTTGATTGATTTGTTCGGTCTGTTTATTGAGCTTGTATTTCATCATCGCTTTGGAATAACCGCTGATTGCCCCAACACTTAAAACCCCGATAATTGCTAAAACCCCGAGCATTTCAACCATGGAACGACCGCATAACGGCACATCTGCTTGCTTTCTTTCATTGTGTGCCAAAGAGGAAAAGCTAAAAAAATCAAACAAATTCATCAAAAGAACTCCTAAAAACTGCAAAATTTATGTATTTGCTCGTCATTCTAAACCGTTTTTTTTTTTTCAATTTTAAAGAGTCTCGTGGGGATAACTTACAACCGGCAGATTTGGCCAATGCTATCGTCTCTTCTCGGAGGCGTGGCAGAACTAGCAATATCAGAAGTTTGACGGAAAGAAACGCATCGGCGGCCAAACAAAGAAAGAATTATAATGCCGCCGATATTTCAACAGAAGTTTATTGACGTTTCCAAGTTGTACCGGAAGGCGAATCTTCCAGAATGATGCCTTGCGCTTTCAGTTCATCGCGGATTTTATCAGCGGTTGCCCAATCCTTGTTTTTCTTGGCTTCAGTACGTGCTTGGATTTTTACTTCAATCTCGGCGTCTTCGTTATCGTTGAGGCCGCCTTTAAACCAAATTTCCGGCTTTTGATACAAAAGTCCGAGCAATCCGGCACCGGCTAAAAACTCACCTTTAAGACGCGCTTTGTCGGCAGAGGTTTCCGCTTTGTTTAATTCACCAACAGTTTCATGCAAAACAGCCAGAGCAGCCGGTGTGTTTAAGTCATCGGCAAGCGCTTCCAAAAGTTTCGGATTTGGTTCGCTCGGAACAGCAGGCACATCAGCGGTTTTTAAAAGTGCGTTATAAAACTTATCCAGCACGCTCTTGGCTTGCTCCAAACCGGCAAACGTAAAGTTAAACGGTTGGTGGTAATGCGTGGTCAAAAACAAAAGACGCAATGCTTCTGCTGGATATTTGGAAATAATCTCGTCAACATTGTGAAAATTGCCCAATGATTTTGACATCTTGACACCGTCCACCATCAACATGCCGGCGTGTACCCAATAATGGGCAAAGTGTGAGCCTTCAAAAGCACAGGTTGATTGAGCACATTCGTTTTCATGATGCGGAAAAATCAAATCAGAACCGCCGCCATGAATGTCAAAATCATTACCTAACAATTTAGAGCTCATGGCCGAACATTCCAAATGCCACCCCGGACGGCCGTAACCCCACGGACTGTCCCAACCGGGCTGATCAGACTCTGATGGTTTCCACAAAATAAAATCCGCCGGATTTTTCTTATAATCGGCCACTTCAATTCGGGCACCGGCAAGCATTTCTTTCATGGAGCGGCCGGAAAGAAAGCCGTAATTGGGCATTGAATCCACATCAAATAACACATGACCTTGAGCCTCGTAAGCGTGGCCGTTTTTGAGGAGTCTTTTGACCAGTTCAATCATCTCGCCGATATATTCGGTGGCTCGCGGGCGATGATTTGGCGCCAACACATTGAGCTTGCCCATATCCTCCAAATACCATTGATACGTCTGTTCGGTAATTTCGCGAATAGGCTTTCCGGTTTCTTTGTGCTTGTTTAAAATTTTATCGTCCACATCGGTGATGTTTGACACGTATGTGACATGATCTTTGCCATAAACCTGGCACAACAAACGGTATAACACGTCAAAAACAACGGAGGTCTTGGCGTTGCCCAAATGCGCACGGTCATAAACCGTGGGGCCGCACACATACATCCGCACGTTGCTTTCATCAATCGGAACAAACTCGTCTTTACGTTGTTTTAAGGTATTGTGCAGGTAAATTTTTGTCATGATTATTCCTTTTAAGCTTTTTGCCCGTTAAGGCGTTTTATGACTTTTTCCCGTCCGATGAGCGGTAGAATCGCTTTAAGTTCCGGCCCATCGTCAAGTCCGGTCAGGGCTTTGCGCAGCGGGTGGAACAAGGCGCGGCCTTTTTTGCCGGTTTGGGTTTTAAGAACATTTATCCAGTTTGCAAAAGTTTCTTCATTCCACGGTTCAGACGGCAGCAATTCGGCCGCCGTAGTGGTTAAAGAAGTGTCTTCCATAATCGGCGCAATTTCACCGTTGCAGATATTATTCCACAAACCGGCATCATCAACTTTGGTCAGGTTATGGCGGATTTTCAGCCAAAAATCTTCATTACCGCCAATCCGGTCGCACACATTTTTATAAGGCAATGTGTGAATATATTTTAAATTGAAATGTTTTAAATCTTCCTCGTCAAACTTCGGCTGTGCTCGTCCAATTTTTGAAAAATCCAGCGATTCCGCCAAATCTTCCAATGAATAAAACGGCTCAATCGCTTCTGATGTGCCGAGTTTAGCCAAAAACGAACAGATAGCCAGATTTTCCACCCCTTCAGCACGCAACTCGCGTATGCCCAAACTTCCTAAACGCTTGGACAGTTTGCCTTCTTTGCCGGTCAAAAGCGGCAGATGGGCAAAGGTTGGAACTTGACCGCCGATAGCCTCAAACATTTGAATTTGCGAGGCCGTATTGGTTACATGGTCTTCACCGCGAACAATGTGGGTGATGCCAAAATCACAATCATCAATCACCGACGGCAGATGATAAAGAAACGTACCGTCTTCACGGATAACAATCGGGTCGCTTAAATTTTCAGCCTCATATTTCACATCGCCGCGCACCACATCGTGCCAACCGATTTCACCGGCAACAAGCTTAAAGCGGTAATGCGGTTTGCGGCCTTCGGCTTTAAAACGCGTCAAATCTTGTTCAGTGTAATGTAGCGCCTGACGGTCATAAACCGGCGGACGGCCTTTGCTCAAAGCATATTTACGCTTAAATTCAAGCTCCTCGGGGGTTTCATAACAAGCATAAATGCGGCCATCGTTTTTAAGTTTTTCCACCACTTGATTGTAACGTTCAAAGCGAGCAGACTGACGGGCTTCTTCACTCCAGTTCAAACCGAGCCATTGTAAGCTCTCACGCAAGGAATCCTCATATTCTTTTTTGGAACGGGCAAAATCAGTATCATCAATACGTAACATAAACGTTCCGCCCATTTTTTTAGCCCACAACCAGTTGAACAATGCCGTACGAACATTGCCGATGTGTATGTGTCCGGTCGGACTCGGGGCAAATCTGACTTTAATATTGTTCATAAAATTTATCTTCCATTTTAAACCGGCTTGTAGTTTATAGAGTTTGACCGGCAAATTCAACTCTAAATTTCACAAAACTCGCATTTTTCTTCGGCATTGTTTTCATTGGAAACGGTCAAAGTCGTCAAATCTTCCAAAAACCAACCCATATCTTCGTCAACATCTTTTATCATGGTATAAAAACGGGTCCGATACGTTAAAAGCAGGCTGCTTTCACCAATTTTCAAATCAACGATTTTGATTCTGCCATTGCTTTGCGTGATTTTAAATTCCAGTGTAACGGAGTTTAAGTTTTCCGAAGACATATTTTCGGGCAGTTTAACATTACAAAAAACATCTGTGTAATCACCATTGATACGCGCATCGGTAATAACAAAATCAATGCCTTCGGTTTCAAAATTAAGCGGATAATTTTTATATAAGCTCAACACATAACGTTGGAAAAGTTTCAGATAAGCTTGCTGCTGTTCGGACGTCATTGCCCGCCAATATCGCCCAATGACAAAACGCGCCACATAATCGGTATCCACATCATCTTGAAACATCTTGTCAAGCACGGCATATTTTTGTTCCATATCCTGATTTCCCAATGCCTCAATCAGCGCATATCCGGTGGCGTTAGCCCAAGTAACAGCTTCCTCTTCCGGCACCGGCGCGGCGGCTGTTTGTTTTAAAACACCAAAAAAAACAAAAAGCGCGGTGATAAGTCGCAAAAAAATCTTACTTTTCATAAAAAATGCCTTAACATAATTAACAGATGTTTTTGTTTATAACACATAATGGTTAATAAAATGAAATTAAAATTCAGTTTGGCAATAATTTTTTCGGTTATGAGCATCACAACGGCCAAAGCGGTTGATGTGCGTTTGGAGCCGATTTTAAACACCGAGGTTATCCGCTGCGGCAGTGATTTGAGCGTAAAATCTTTTGCATATCAGGAAGACGGCGAATGGAAAGGCTTTGATGCCGACCTTTGCCGCGCTTTTGCATGGGCGATATACGGCGACGGCAGCAAGTTTGAGATGGTAGATGTGCGTCCTTATAATGTCGGCCGTTATTTAAAAGGCGGGTTGATTGACGTGATGTTGAGCGGCGGTGTTTTTTCCGCCGGCTTTGAAGGCAAACAGCAGGCGGAAGCCGTCGGGCTTTTGTATTATGACCGGCAGAAGTTTGCCGCTAAAGATGCGCCTGAAGATGCCAAATCTATGGAGGCTTTTAAAGGCAAGCGCGTTTGTGTTTCCACCGACTCGGATTATCTGGATAATTTGAAAGAATATAACCGGAAATATAATCTGGATTTGAAAATTCTGCCGTTTAATTCGCCGGACAAAGCCAGAAAAGCCTTTTTCTTGAAACGGTGCGATTTAATCACCAGCCGTGGAATGCTTTTGGAAGGAATGTTAATGGACAGTCCGGCCGCCGGCGTGGAAATTTTGCCTGAAGAATTTGCCTACAAACCGGTTTATGCCTTTGTCAGCCAGGATAACAATCGTTTGCGCGTGGCTTTGAAATGGGCGATTAATGCCTTATATTTAACTGAAGAACTGGGTATCAACCAGAAAAATATTTCCATATTAATCGGCAACGAAGACATCTCAACCCGCAACTTGTTAGGCGATGATGATTTGTTGTGGCTCTCATTGGGTTTGCGGCCGCAATGGGTACGCCAGGCCGTTGGTGATTTGGGCAATATGGGCGAAATTTATGAACGCAATTTGGGCGAAAACTCGCCGATTAAGCTCAAACGCGGTCAAGCCAACCTGATTAAAAACGGCGGTGTCGTCCATGCTAAAGAGTTTAGGTAGATTTTAAGCAACTATCTCAAATTATAACAAATAATTTAATGTGATAATATTGAAAAAGGAGCTTGAAACAAGCTCCTTTTTTATGATTTAAGATACTTGATTTAGAACAATACCTTGACGCGGGCGCCAGCATTGTAGCTGTAATCAATGTATTTGTCGCCCGAACCGTCAATGCGGTAAGAACCGAACAAGCCGACGGCGACATTATCGGTAACGTAGTAGTCAGCCGCGGCGTCAACCCACAAATCATTGGTATTGTCGCCATCGGTTTCAAAGTTGTAAACCAAACCGAGGTCAAGAGCGACCTTGCCGAAGTTTTTATAAACGGCGGCTTTAACCGACTGTTCCAATGTGCGTTCGCCGTCGTCAATATTGCCGCTGACGAGATAAGAAACATAAGGAGTTAAACCACAGTCAAGCTCATAACCGACTTTCAACTCGCCGCTTAATTCTTTATACCATGTGCCGTCGGCTTCGCTGCCGTCAAAATCCTGCTCATCATAGGTCAGATAGTCAACCGAAGCTTGGAACAACACGCTGTTGACACGGGTGTTGTAAGTCGCACCGATGCTGTACATAAAGTTGTGATCGTTGTTAAATTCTCTTGCCGTGTCAAAAACGTTGGCAACGCTGGCATGAACGCTCACATTATCGGTAATGCCGTATTCCAAAGTTTCGGTTGCGGTCCATGCCTCATCAACATCACCGTTAGCTCTGCTTGTACCTTTTTCACGGAAATATCCGGCTTCGGTATTTGACGTAAATTCACCCGCGGACGGGGTAAAGAACGGGTTGGTAATATCGGCAGCCATGGCTTGCGTACTCAACAAAACCGCGGCGGATGCCATTAAAATAGTTCTGTAGTTCATGATAAACTCCTTTTTCTTATTTTAAACGGTAACATAAAATGTTACATAGGTATACTACGCCTTATATATAAAAAAGCAACATCTTTTATTAAAACTTTTGTTTCAATTATGTAAAAGGAACCCCCGCGTAAAACGCGGGGTTCTTCATATGCGGCTATAAGCCTTTAACACTGGCATCCCCTGAACGGG
>CALXZI010000045.1 GCA_944393205.1 uncultured Alphaproteobacteria bacterium
ACTTATTTGCTCGTCATTCTAAACCGTTTTTTTTTTTTGCAATTTTAAAGAGTCTCGTGGGGATAAGTTACAACCGGCAGATATGCCGGTTGTGCTTGAGAGGCATTATTCTTTTATTATCGTATATGGAAAGCGAAACAACAATACGTAAACGCTGATGTTTAGCGTTGAATTTGCAAGGAAGCAACGGTCAACTCTTTTTTTGCGCTTTCTTTTTTAATATTGTTATATGTTTCTTTTATACTCTTGTATTGTTGCCGCAAGGACTTGAATTTTTCAGGATTTTGTCCGCTTTCAGAGAGCGTCATGCGGTAATTGGATATTTTCCCGTGAGTTCTTTCTTGTTTAGCAACGATAATCGGTTCATCAAGTTCGCCGACAGCCTTTTCCAAAAAACTTCGTTCTTGTTGTACAAATTGCATAAAAACTTTTCTGTCTTCAGGATTCTTCAAATTTTTTTGGGCTAACAGTTGTTGTTTGAGTTCCCATCGGTCATTAGCGGCTTTTACTTCGTCCTGACTACACACGGTTGTTTGGCCGGAATACATGTCAACGGTTGCCGGTAACATAAAGTCTTTGGTGTTGTAAAAGCTCAAATCCAAAGTATCGCCACGCGGCGTAGCAAGCAGCAAATCGTATTCTTGTTGAAAATTTTGCTTTTCGGAATTAATTTCTACAGTTTGTGAGCTTTTGCGTATGATAGAGTAATCGTCTCCCATGTCTGCAATGTGCAGATTTTTGGTTTGTGAGAATGAACGCATTTTCCCCTCGGGGGTTATAATTCTCATGTGGATGCTTTCATGGCAACTTTTAAATGAATCCGAAAAAGATTTATCAAAGCGATGTGTGGCATCTATGGATGTGCTTTTTTCTATAATGTTTTGCTTGTTGGTTGCGGCTGCATCGGTCGTCTTGGTTAATCCTCCGCATAAAGATAGTCCGGCCAAAAACAAAGCGGTTGTTCTGTTTTTTATTTTTTTTGCGACCTCATTCATTTGAGCCTCCTTTTTCATTCAATACTGTTTTTTGTTGGCGTATGTAATCTACAAAAGACATTAAAGCGGCAATATCGTCAGGATTGTCTGTTGCCAGTCGGGCATCTTTCAGAATTTCATTTATATATATATCATCATTATTTTTATTACCGCTAATTTCCGTGGTATCAAAAAATGTGCAGTCTATCTTTCGGCCGTCCGGTGCGACAAGCCATAAAACGTATTCGGCATCGGGAAGAAATTGCTCTGCGGCGGCTTCTTCCGAGGTAAATTCTGCCAAACTTTCATACATACTATATTCTCCGAGCGGATAAATAATGACGTTTTCATGGCGTATGAAATTATGGATGTTTTTCTGTTTATCTTCTAAAACAATATGCGAGGTATTGTCCAGTTGGATGATATCATCTTCCGCAATTTTAAAAAGAGCTATATCAGGAGTCTTTTCATCGGTTAAATCATGGAAAGCTCGGATTAAGATTTTTCTCTTAATATTTTCTTGTATGCTGCTCATAAATGTCTCTCTTTTTATCTTTTATGTTTGTAATCATACCATATTGATGGCAATATTTCAAGTTCAGAGTAGCGTAGTATTATTATGTGTTGGTAAAAATCAGCTGATAAAAGCCTATATTGCGGCAAGGATACAAAGAGACGACGCTATGGTTGCGGTGACGGTTAATCCGGTTGTGATTTTTTTATCAAGAGAGTTTACATATGCAATGATTTTGTGTATAATACACCTTATCATTTTTAGGAGATGAAATATGGAGTATGATGATCTTCCGCCGGAAATATCAGGCGGCAAGCCGAGTTATGAGGCTAGAAAACTGCGTGAGGCATATATTGCGTGCAAAGATGTTTTAAATGATCCAAATGCTGATGAAAGTGAAAAAAAGGCGATGCTTTTTTATTTGGATCAGCTCAAAGATGTTCATCCGTGTGCCGATGAGAACAAGTTCGTGAAATTTCGCAAAGGTATCGGCGGTACTGGCGATACGATCGTGTATAAATCATATGTGGTGCGCGACCACAAAACCAAAAAGCCGCTGTTGAATGAAAAAGGTGATTTGGTGATTATCAAGTGCGCCTTTAAAGATTTGGCCGGTTATCTGGACACGATTAAAAGCCGTCGGGCCGAATCGCTGCGCCGTTGCGATGGCGTGTGGCCTTTGTCTGAAAGCGATAAAAAATATGCAGCGCCTGATCCGTACGCATATTTGTACGATAATATGCGGCAAAATTACGGGCGATGATTTTTGGGCTTCCGTCATACGCTTTTTATAAAAAATTTGGATGAACTTTTGCCGGAAGCCGTGGCTGTTTGGGCGGATGATCAGCCAAGGGTGATATTTTCTGGCGTCGTTGCGATGAGAATGTTTCTTATTTACAGAAAGAAGCCGAACGCAAACAATGGCAGATATTTAAACACCATTTGGAAGCTCTTGAAACATTTAGATGAAAAAAAAGCTTTTCTCCAAATCACGGAGAAAAGCTTTTTGTTGTTTACTTCTCTTTTAATTTATTCAACGCAGCAATCTCGTCATGATCCCCGCGTTCAATTAAGGCAATTTCGGCTTCGTCGCATAGAAAAAACTTACTTATGTAAGCCATAATCTCGTCATGGTCGCCACGTTCAATTAAGGCGATTTGGGTTTCTGTACCGAAAGAACACTCCGCTATATACGCCATAATCTCGTCATGATTCCCGCGCTTAATAAAGGCAATTTTGGCTTCGTCGCATAGAGAAAACTTACTTATGTAAGCCATAATTTCGTCATGATCCCCGCGTTCAATTAAGGCAATTTCGGCTTTTGTACCGAAAGAATACTTCGCTATATATGCCATAATCTCGTCATGATCCCCGCGGGCAATAATTTTTAATTGTTGGTTTAAATCTTTCCTTTTCATAATAAGCAATTTAATAAGTTACAAAATAATTTAATACGTAAGCGCATATATACCATATAACATTTATGATTGCAATATTTTTGTGCAATTTTGACAAAATACAGTTTCGGTTTTTTTAAGAACAAATGTCCGGTAGAGATAAAAAGAGTCGGCAATAAATGTATATGTATACGGTTCATAAGATAAAAACAAAAGGGTGCATACTAAAAAATATTGCGGTAATGGCTAAAATATTGCTTTGGAAGCGAAAAAAATATATGTCTTTTGGCTTTTATAAGGAAGATTCTTCTTGCGTTTAAAAATTTTATATGTTACATACTGTTTCCGAGTTAGGCGCTTTTATGCATGAGCCATTATCGGAAACCGTGGTAAAAGCGATGTGTTTTATCCGCTTTGCCTGTCAAAGCACCAGAGAAAAGAAAGGAATTTAACAATGAGACATGGTGATACACATAGAAAGTTTAATATGCCGAAAAGTCAACGCAGAGCTTTGTTTTCCAATCTGACAAACGCTTTGTTGACGCATGAACAGATTAATGTTACTCTGCCGCGTGCCAAGGAATTGAGAACGTTTGCCGATAAGATGATTACTTATGCCAAAAAAGGTGACTTAAACAGCCGTCGTCTGGCTTTGGGTTTCCTGCGCGATAATGAAGTCGTGTCCAAACTTTTCTCAACTCTGGCTGAACGTTATAAAGAACGGAACGGTGGTTATACCCGTGTGATTAAAGCCGGTTTCCGCTATGGTGATTGCGCTCCGATGGCTATCATTGAGCTAGTTGATCGGGATGTTAATGCCAAGGGCGCGAAAGATTTAGCTCGCGTGGCTGCTGAAAAAGCTGCGGCTGCAGCTGCCGAAGCCGCTGCTGAAACACCGGTTGAAGAAGCTCCGAAGGCTGAAAAGAAAGCTAAAAAATCCAAGAAAGAAGACGCTGAATAGTTCTTTATTTCAAAGTATGAAAACGAATCGGGCAACCGGTTCGTTTTTTTGTTGCAGAGATGGAATTTTCTTTCTACATTAAAAGCATTCATAATAACAGGAGAATAAACTATGCAAAAAATAATCGGTTTATTAGGTGCGGTTTTATGTTTGTGCGGTTTTACCGGTATTTCCGGCCAAACAAGCCCATTTGAAGTAGAAAACAATAATAAAAACTGGGAGGTTGAATATAACGGCAATGCCTCCGTTAGGGCGTATCATCCTGAATCAGAAGTGGAAATTATGATAAATTTGAGTAGTTTGCTGTCATCGGCGCCGCTTTGTGTTTCAAACAAGCGAATTAAAGATATCAAATTTACATTAAATATTTTTAAAATTGCCCAGCGTGGTGACAGTGATTGGGCAAAATCTTTTGAAAAAACCAGAATTTCGTTTTCACGTCCGGGAGAAAGTGAAGAGCGAAGATTGTACGGTTCCGTTTTGATTAAAAACAATGCCAAATTTCAGGTAGGAGATGTTGTTAACATCGGCTCGTTGGAGTTTTTATCGCCGTTTACTTGCGATAAACTTGATAAAACGCGGTTTCGGATTACGAATATGCGTGCCGGCGGCCGTGCGCTTCCGACGCTTGATTTTACAATAGCTCTTGCACGATAAATTACATTGACAAATATTTTGACGGGCATTACAGTAAATCAATCAAAATATTTTTATCATGTATAAGTTTAGATATATTTATGAAAAATTCCCAAATGGCGAATTGACCCTGTTGGGAATCCAGATTGATCGTAACTGTGTGGTTTCTACGAGAATGTACAGTTTGAACTATCCCGATTATGAAGCTGTTGCTCGGGGAGTTGAAGAGTGTGATCACCGTTTTTTAGTACTGACACGTGCAGAAATGGATATTCTGCGCAAACATTATGCGGAATTTAACTCTATGTTGTGCGCTTGCCAAGCAAACTTTACTCTGCCGGTATATCAAACTTGCTGGCAGCGAAAAGATGAATCACATATTCATAATCTTGAAGCTGCGGATTTTTTAACCGGCACGCCGATGCATACAAACAAGGCTTGTGCACTGTACAAATACATCTGGTAGAGATGTTAGAATTATAAAAAACCGGAATTTTCCGGTTTTTTTGTTGCTTTTTTGCCTTTTTTTGATAACTTTGCGCTTGTTATATGAGGAAAAATTTATGAGTTTGTTTGATGTTATATTGTTAGCGCTGGCCTTGTCGGTTGATGCTTTTATGGTTTCTTTTTCTTACGGCTTGGTTATTAAGAAAAAACGTTTTTTGAATGGTTTAAAATTGGCATTATCGGTTGGATTGGGGCAATTTTTGATGCCGGTTGCAGGCTGGTATTGTTCAGTTCCGGTGAGTGCATATATTGCACAATTTGACCATTGGTTGGTGTTTTCGGTGTTCGGAATTTTGGGCTTAAACATTATTATCAACGCCTTATCAACAGAAATCAAACGGCCGAATAAAAAATTAACTTTACCGGTGCTTTTGGCAGCAGGTGTGGCAACAAGTATTGATGCCATGGCCGCAGGCGTGAGCCTGTATTTTGCCAAAGTTCCGATTTGGCATGCGGCGTTTATTATCGGATTAACAACTTTTGTTCTGTCAATCATCGCATTTTATCTTAAACTCTTTTTAAAACAGTTGCCGCAACAAAAAATGGAAGTTGCGGCCGGCGTGGTTTTGATTTTGTTGGGTGTTAAAATTTTGTGCGAACATTTGTTTTGGGTGTAAGGAATTTGTTGACCTTTATTTTAGATGCAATATACTGATGTTACTTTTAAAACATTATGTTCAATTAAATATTTATCATTATGCTAAAGCTAGGTTTATGCGGAGTGCGTAAGGAAATGCCTCCCGAAGTTTTTGAAAAACTTTTAAATAATAAGCACATGACCGTTACCGGTGTCTATGGCTGCGATTGTGAAACGTTTGAAAAAATTAGTAAGAAATCCGTTAAGGATATTCAACATTACACTTCATATCCTGTTCTTTTGGATGAAAGTGATGTTGTTTTCATATGTGATTCTTCCGATTTTTTTATTCGCTTGCGGCAGGCCGTGGAAGCAGGAGTTCATATTATTTATGAATTTCCCAAATCCGGCTCTGAAGACAATCTGCGGTATATGTTGGCGCTTACAACCGCCTATCTAGGGTTAGATAAAGTTATGGCTGCTTTTTTTCCTCGGCGATGTGATATTATCTTTTCAAATCTGAAAAGTATGATTTTGTCGCAATTAGAAAAGGAGTATGGTGCTTTAACAGAAATTGTTATTAACACCAGATGTTATCCCCGACCAAGTGATGAGAAACATCATCTGTTTATGGATAATTTTATCTATGATGTGGATGTGCTCAATTTTTTGTTGGGTACGGGTGAAATGTATTGGAAAAGCGCGGATAGAAAGGAGCGAAATTATTCCGTTAAGGGATATTTTGTTCGTTCCAGAACCAGACATGCTATACAAGTGAAGTTAGATGCTTTTTATGTTAAGGAAAAAGCAAAATCCGGAACTTGCGTGACCCTGCGTTTTGCCAATGGCGAAGTTTCGGAATACCGGAATTTTGGGTCGCCTTATTGCGTCAACACACATGTGTGTGAAGAATTTATCAAGCAATTTATAGCGGCTGTCAATACCGGCATGTACAATGTAAGCGATATTTCCGAGGGTGATGATTTTGAAGAATCATACGTTATCGGCAGAGATGGATTTAAGGATATTGCACGGCGTTGCATTAATATGACATCTCGCACGACAGGTATTGCCAGCATTATGGAAATCACTTGTTTGATTGGAAACGTATTGACCGTGGCGCGAATGTGATTATTTAAAACAAAAAGCCTTGAGAGTTATTCTCAAGGCTTTTTGTTTTGGCAGAGAACATCAAATTCTTGCAATTTGTGTTCATACATTTTTTGGTTGTCGCCGCTTAAGGGTGCCGGTTTGCGGGCGATGGTGTATTGCGGCAGAAGTTTTTTGATTTCGGCAATCGGTTTGTTCCAAACTTGTGGACGAAGGCGGATTTTTTTGTGTTGACCGGCAGAAACGCGCGGGGTTATCTCGGCGGTGTCGGCATCTTCAAATTCGGTTAAAGTCAGGCGAAAATTTTTTAAAGTCCTAGGGATTAAAAAGTCAATAAATTCTCCGCCGTTGATGTAGTTGCGAACTTCAAAAATCGCGTCATCGCCCTGCCATTTAACAATGGAGCCGGCAAACAACCATTCGCCCAAGGTTCGGGTGTATTCATAATTCTGGCTGATGTGCGTGAGCTTCCCGTCGTGAAAGCCGAGGCAATAGCCGCGGTTTTGCAGCGTGTATAAATCCAGCATGTATTTTTGATAATCCCAATTTTCGGGGTCTTTGGCATAATCGTCAATCGCCTGGCGATAGGCGCGCGCCACCGTGCCGGCGTAATATTCGGTTTTGTTGCGGCCTTCAACTTTAAGCGAATCCATGCCGATGTCCAAAATTTCATTTAAACGAGGCATCAGGCACATGTCTTTGGAGTTTAAGATGTAGCTGCCGTGCTCGTCTTCTACTACTTCATAATATTCATCAGGGCGGAAATCTTCTTTTAAGAAAAATTCAAACATATCTTTGTTTTCGGGCGTGATTTCCAAATCCTTAATATTGCCGTCTTTGGTTTTGAGCAAAAGTTTGTAATGCCAGCGGCAGCAATGGGCGCATTTGCCTTTATTTGCACTGCGGTCAGCCATGAAATTTGAAATCAGACAACGGCCGGAATATGACATGCACATGGCGCCGTGGATGAAAGTTTCCAGCAAAATATCAGGGCAGCGGGCGCGGATCTGTTTCATCTCGGCAAAACTGACCTCACGACCCAAAACACAAAGTTTGGCGCCCATAGACTGCCAAAATTTGACGGTTTGCGCCGAGCATATGTTGGCTTGTGTGGAAACAAAGCGGTTCAACTCCGGCGCGTTTTCTTTTAAGTAATAAAAAACACCAGGGTCGGCCACCAACACGCCGTCCGGTTTGAGTTGGCGCAACGTGTCCACAAATTGAGGCAGTTTATCAGCCTCTTCATTATGAACGTATAAATTTAAGGTCAGGTAGATTTTTTTGTTTTGTTTGTGTACCAGTTCTATGCCTTGCGCCAAATCTTCCAAAGTAAAAGCCGATTGCGTGCGCAGGCTCATATCGGGCGTGCCGGCATAAACGGCGTCGGCGCCGTACATTAAAGCGGTTTTTAGTTTGACCAGAGAGCCGGCCGGCAGAAGCAATTCTGATTTTGCCATTGGTTTAATCCTTTATAAAAACTTCTGTGGTGTAGGCTTTAAGTTTTCCCAACGGGGTGGAACCGATTTCTATTTTTGCTAAAAATGGCAGATTTGTTTTACCATCACGCAACACCCAAAAATAAATCGGGCGGTCGGAAGTGGTGTTCCACAACAAATCGCCGTCATCTTCTTGATTAAGACTTTGGATATATACAGAACATTTCAGAGCCTCACCGGAATAGGGGGTTTCTTTATCTTGAAGCGTTGTTTTTCCTTCATCTTCAAAAATAACCTTATAATGCTTTTTGCCGTCAAAAACGGTTTTTTCCATAGCGCAAAAATTGTAGTCGGTAATCTGACGAGCCGTTGCGGCAAAAACCGTTTGTAAGTCGCTGGCATCAAAAGGGGTGTCGGGCAGGGTGATTTCCACCCGTTTGGGTTTGCCGTCTTTAGAACTCAAACGATGGTCTAAAACACCGTTTTCATCAAAGACCAATTGCTTGGTGCGCAAATGCGAGCTTGATTTGGTTTCGTAACGATAATCGCGGGTGACAGTATGTCCGTCTTTGAAAATACCTTCGGAAGAATAAAGCGCTTCAAATAAATAGAGTTTGCCAAACGTTCCGGCAGTTT
Organism: uncultured Alphaproteobacteria bacterium; assembly: GCA_944393205.1. Lineage (GTDB taxonomy): Bacteria > Pseudomonadota > Alphaproteobacteria > RF32 > CAG-239 > CAAFZY01. Next base: position 8,749 of record CALXZI010000045.1, read on the forward strand.
TGACCGTTGAGGCAAATTCGTAATTTTGCTTATCCAGATTATAGGTCATACTGACCCGTGCCGCATCAAAAAAGCCGATGCCGACATTGAGCCGATGTTCTACCGTGGCCGCTTGAACACAATTCGGCAACAGGCAGCAAAAAATAAAAAAACAAACAATATTTTTCATGCGGTTTTATGCTTTCTTAAAAATTTAAAGCTTATACTAACAAAAATTTTACAGGAATAAAGGAAAAAATTAATGTCAAAAAAAGTTTTGGTGTTGTCCGGCGGTTTTTCGGCCGAGCGGGAAGTCAGCTTGGTAAGTGGCAAAGGCGTGGTGGCGGCGTTAAAAAACAAGGGTTATCAAGTTGTTGAACATGATTTACAATCAGGTGTGGAACTTTTTAAGGTTTTAAACCAAGAAAAACCGGATGCGGTTTTTAACGCTTTGCACGGCAATTGGGGCGAGGACGGTGAAATTCAGGGCTTTTTGGATTTGTTGCAAATTCCGTACACGCATTCAGGATTGGAAGCCTCGCTTATCGGCATGAACAAGCTTTTATGCAAAATATTGTGTGCCGAAAATGGGATTAAAACAGCGTCCTATCAGGCAATGACATATGCCGAGTTTAAGCAAAACGGCACCAAACTTTCGTATCCGTATGTGGTCAAACCGCAAAACGACGGCTCTAGCGTTGGGGTTTTTATTGTGCAAAATGAGGCTGATAAGGCAAAAGTTTTTTATGATGATGAAAACCACCCACTGCTGGTGGAAAAATATATCAAAGGCAAAGAAATCACGGTGGCGGTGTTGGACGGCAAAGCCTGCGGGGTAACCGAGCTGCGGCCGCAGGTTGAGTTTTATGATTATCAGGCAAAATACACCGACGGCATGACGCGCCATGTTTTGCCGGCGGAAATTCCTGAAGATGCGGCGAAAACGGCGATAGCTTATGCCGAATCTGTGCATCGGCTGCTTAAATGCAATACGGTTTCGCGTTCGGATTTCAGATATAATGAAGAAGACGGCGTGGTGTTTTTGGAAGTGAATACCAATCCGGGGTTGACGCCGTTGTCGTTGGTGCCGGAACAGGCAAAA
>CALXZI010000046.1 GCA_944393205.1 uncultured Alphaproteobacteria bacterium
ATTTTTTCTTTTTCATCCATAGCCATGGATTTGCGTTCATTGCCCATCAGCACTTTATCTTTGGCCTCATCAAAATCCTGCGCTGTCACCTTGCGCTTGTTTTTACGCGCTGCCAACAGAGCCGCTTCATTAACCAAATTGGCCAAATCAGCACCGGAAAAACCCGGTGTGCCGCGGGCGACTACCGCTAAATCAACATCTTTGGCCAACGGAACTTTGCGGACGTGGACCTTCAAAATTTCTTCGCGACCTTTAATGTCCGGATTGCTGACCGTTACCTGCCTGTCAAAACGCCCCGGCCGTAAAAGCGCCGGATCAAGAACGTCCGGCCGGTTAGTGGCAGCAATTAAAATAACATTTTCATTTTCATCAAAGCCGTCCATTTCCACCAACAGTTGGTTTAAGGTTTGTTCACGTTCATCGTTGCCGCCGCCCAAACCGGCGCCGCGATGCCGTCCGACAGCATCAATCTCGTCAATAAACAACAAACAAGGGGCGTTTTTCTTGGCTTGGGCAAACATATCGCGTACACGCGATGCACCAACACCGACAAACATTTCCACAAAATCAGAACCGGAAATGGAGAAAAACGGCACATCGGCTTCACCGGCAACGGCTTTTGCCAACAAGGTTTTACCGGTACCCGGAGGCCCGACCAACAAAACACCTTTCGGGATTCTACCGCCCAAACGGGAAAATTTTTGCGGATCTTTTAAGAAATCAACCACTTCTTCTAACTCTTGTTTGGATTCATCGGCGCCGGCAACATCGGCAAAAGTGACTTTTTTGCTGTTTTCTACCAATCTGGCACGCGATTTGCCAAAGCTCAAAGCTTTGTTGTTGCCGGAATTAGCCTGCCGCATAAAGAAAATCCAGACGCCGACCAACAACAACATCGGGAACCACGAAATCACAATCCCCCAAAACGTGCTGCCTGAAGTGTCAATCGGCTTGGCTATAACTCTTACACCGTTTTGCCGCAGGGTTTCAAACATATTTGGATCATTGGGCGCATAAGTATAAAACTCCCGTCCGTCGGTTGTTGTGCCGTAAACATCAGGCCCCGAAACCGTCACCTCAACAATTTTTTTATTTTCAGCTTCATTCATAAAATCCGAAAATGCCAAAGTATCTACATTGGCATTTTGCCGTTTTGAGCCAACTGCACTCAAAAAAGAGGTCAATACAAAAAAGATTAAGACCCAAATAAGAAAATTTCTACCAAATTTCATCAAACAAATCCTTTAAGCTTATAGCATCTTTTCAATATATAGGGCTTTAAAAATGAAAACTCAAGCCTGTTCATCGGTTTGCCCACTGCCGATATCTCTAACTATTGCGATGCTTAAACACACCGTCTGTATAACCTTGAATGGCTTTATCTGTATCTGCCTTTTCCAAACGATATTCCGCATACGCCACATATTCTTTTTCTCGTTCAATTCCGAGATAATGCCGTCCAAGTTTTTTGGCCGTCACGGCGGTTGTTCCCGATCCCAAAAACGGATCAAAAACCAAATCTCCCAAATTGCTTGACGCCAGCACCAACTTTGCTATAAGCTTTTCTGGTTTTTGCGTAGGATGCGGCGTATTTTCAGTCATTGACCAAAACGGGATGGAAATGTCCGTCCAAATATTGGACGGTGCCGTTAGACGCGTTTTTTTTCCGCTTTTATCTTCCCAATCTTTAGGTTTGCCGTTGGTATCACGATAAGGTGCTATCACCTTGCGCATAATCTTTACAGCGTCCAAATTAAAAGTATAATCATCGGATTTTGTAAAAAACCATATATCTTCCAAACAATTTTTCCAATTATTTGAAGCGCCGCGCCCCTTTTCACGTTCCCATGATATGCGGTTGCGCAATATAAAATATTTTCCGGCCACTTCCGGAATAGCCAAAGATGTTTTCCAATCCGAGCAAATATAAATACTGGCATTGTTTTTTAATAAACGAACCGTTTTTTTAAGCCATGAATCAAGCCATTTTTGATATTGCTTAAAATCCATAGCTTTAAATTGCTTTCCGCCGAAGACTTTCGTTAAATTATAAGGCGGATCCACAATCATCAAATCCACACATTGGTCCGGTAAATAATTAAGTGCGCGCAAAGCGTCTTGCCAGATTACTTTGTCTTTCACGCTTTCCGGCAAAACTTTTGTTGAAAGTTTAATGGCGCGTGCCGCATACCGGCTCATTTGTCTGGGTTTAAGTTCAAGAGTATGATTGCGCGGAGCTTTGGCCACGGTGGCTAATCCTCACCGAATTTGCAATTTACTAAATTAGAAATTGCTTTTAGGGCATCTTCCGCTTGTGGGCCGCTGATATTGACATGAATAATCGTCCCTTTGGAAGCGGCCAACATCATCAGACCCATAATTGAGCTCCCGCTCACTGTTTGACCGATACGCTCCACATGCACATCGGCGTTAAACTGACTGACACACTTCACAAAAGCTGCCGCTGCTCGTGCGTGCAATCCTTTTTGATTTTGAATTTCCAAATCGGCGGAAAAAATTTTTCCGGCTTTTTCTGCCGCTTCTGATAATATTTTTTCTCCGCTCATTTTATTGTCCTAACAGTTGTGATGCAATATTGATATACTTTTTGCCGGCTTCTTGTGCGCCTAAAACGCTTTCTTTTAAGGAACATTCTTTTCTTAATGTTGCCAATTTGATTAACATCGGCAGATTGGCTCCGGCCAAAATCTCAACATTGGCCTTATCCATGATGGAAATAGCCAGATTGGACGGCGTCCCTCCAAACATATCCGTCAAGACAATCACGCCTTTGCCACCGTCTACTTGCTGAACTTTATCCAAAATCTCACTCCGGCGCTTTTCCATATCATCTTCAGGACCGATGCAAACAGTCGCTATTTGCGCCTGCGGACCAACAACATGCTGCATCGCCGACAAAAATTCTTCAGCCAAACGGCCGTGTGTTACCAATACCAATCCGATCATTATTTCTCACCGCCTGTCCATGATTTTACGGCGCCGAACGCACGAATAACATCTTCCTTGCTCTTGGCTTTAACCAATTCATCAGCACGGGTTTGCCGACCGCTGAACACTATTTCTTCAACATTGTCAACCGGAACCCCGTAAACCCGCTCAACCACATCACCGTTCAGCTCCACAATCATGACAACTTCCGATTCGGCCAACACGTTTTTTGTTTCAGGATCAATATTGTCCAACCGAACCGCCAACCATTCGTCTCTTTTCAAAAGAGCCGTTTTTTTGCCGTCAAACTCCAGAACCGGATGAGAAGGCGTACCGGCTCTGGCATCAATAAATATTGCCAATTCACCGTATTTGTTCTCAATGATTTCGTAAAAATCCTGTTTTTCTATGAGGGTATAATACTGATTTTCCATAGACAACCTCTGTTATTCTGTTAATTTTCAAGACATAATAATACATCTGTTTTCAACTGTCAATTTACACTTACAAATTATCGGCTTAATTCCGTACCGCCTTTGCTCAAATCAGAATTTTGTTTTTTATTTTCTTTTTTCTTGTCCTTTTCATTCGGAAGCTTGAAATGCTTAAGCTCCAGCTTATCTTTTCCTTCTTGCAGGCGTTTTTTGCGTTTTTTAATATCCTGACCGGATTTCTCCAAAATCATTTCCGCCAACTTGATTTCATCAAGTTTTTCTTCACCGGCTTTAACAATATCTCGCATATCCAAATTTTTCACGGCTTCTTTACCGCCTAGCATTTCAACCTTTTTAATGCCGCGCGCCGCTTCCAAAATTTTTCCTTTTTCAATATCGCCTTTTATACCGAGTTTACCTGAAACTTCCTTGCGAATAATTTTCTCTTGCAACTCCTGTGGTCTGAAAGACGCCTCATTCATCCCTTTATTAAGAGCTTTGCGGTCAATGTTTTGCAAACCGGCCTCTTTTGCCAGATTATTGGCAATTTGCAAAGCCTCCATTTTTCCGGCCGTTTGTTGCATTTGCGTATTTTCTATGGTGTTTTTCTGCCAAAAAAGTCTTTTCTCATCTTCAGTCAAAGCATTCAAAAGCGGATTTTCTTCTTCTTGAAGATACGGCAACGGAGCAAAAATGGTTTCGTTTTCATCTTCATCATCTTCTTCATCGTAAACTTCACGTACTTTTTTACGCAGTTTTTTCAAACCCAACGCCAAATTTTCCGGACGCGGCGTCTTCATCAGGTTTTTTTCTTTTTTATCCCTATATTTTTCAACGGCTTGGGCATCAATATTTAAAGCCATATGCTCACGCTTGTCCGTACTGTTTTTTTTCCAATCAAAAATCGTTTCTTGATCATCGCCAAATTCATCGTCTTGTTTGTTATTCACACCGCACCTCTCTATTTTACTCGTATTATGCACTATGCCACAACATCGTCTGATTGTCAAAATTAAATTATGGTATATGTAATCATAACAGACTCATCCGATAAAATAACCGGAATAACCTCAAGCCGGACTTTATCATCTCTCTCCAACTGAAATCTGGCACATATATTTAAAATATGCCCCAACATATTTTGTTTAAGGTTCTCCCAGTTTTCCTGCCGGTTGAAATAAGGTTTTTGCATTTCCAAAACCTCCGCCAAATTGGGGAGATTGCGCAATTCAGCATCATTAGCCTTCCATAATTTTTTATAACTCCGATTAAAATATTTCAAGCGCTGATCCGCTCCAAAAATAACAACAGCGTCTCTGACATTGTCCAAAACATTTTGCTGTACCGAATACAATTCATTAATCATTCTCGTCGCCGCCAAACGGTCTGACACATCTTCAAAAGCAAAAATTAAACCGTTGGGATACGGCGCCACAATCCGCCTAAACGTGCGTCCATCCGGAATGTGTAATAAATCTTCTCTGGATTCTATCAAATCATTAAAAAGTTTTTCTTCTTCGGCTTTGTAAAATCTGAAATCGCTAACCTCCGGAAGGAGTCTGGAATCGCGGATTTTATCCAAAAACGCACCGTATGAAGGACTGCTGTCCAAAAATTCGTCATTTAACCCCCATAAATTTAAAAACGACTTATTATAAAAAACCAATTTCTGACGCGCATCAAAGATTGCAAAAGCTGTACCTAAAGCAGCCAAAACTTCCAGATGTGCATTTTGATTAATTTTAAAAGTTCTTTTAACCAAATCAAGTTCGGTAGCATCTGTTAATGTGCCGACTGTATAAAGTTTATCTAAATCTCCGTCAGCATGAAAAGGCGTTTCTGAAATTTCAAAATGTTTGGCCACACCATTAATGACCAAATTAATGTATTTTTTCTTTGTTTTATTGCTCTGACGGGCTTCATCGGCCAATTTTCTGGAAACATTTTCCAAATTTGCCGCATTGTTTTCAACCGGCGTCACACCATCGGCCACACTGTTCAACCCCGTTATATCCGCATATTTCTTATTTGCCACCACAATATCCAAATGTTCATCACGCAACCAAACCGGTGCAATATAATTATTAAGCATATCTTCCAACCGATGCAGTCTTTGCCGATATTTTGATTTTTCGTCTTCCAACTCCTTAATCTTAAGCATCTCCGCGCTCAAATCCCGAAACCACAACATATCGCAATACAAGTTGCCGTCCGCACCATTAATGCGCCCACCGAAGACTCGCAAATCACGTTCTGAATTTTTCAAAGCAAAAACATCTTCAAAAGGAATATTTTCCTCCTGCATCAGCGCCAAATACTTGCGGATTTTTTTTGCATCTTCTTTATAAAAACAGCTTAAAACATCTTCAAAACTTGATTGAATTCCGTTAGGCAGATTGAGAATAACAGCCAACCGCCGCGAACATCTTTGTCGTACGCCGCGACGCGGATCTTTCACACGTTCGTCGGGATAAATAAAAGCAAAATAGCCGTCTCTGGAAGCATAAAGCGTCTCGGCGTAACGTTCACGATCCCGATTCAAAAAATAATTTTTTTGCCTTAACCGAGCAATCGTGACTTGAAATGACACCAACAGCACAATCAACGCTCCGCCGCCGATAAGACTGAAATAAAGCATATCTTTTAACAATTCGTCATTCATTTTTTGGCCTGTTTGATATGAAATAATTGTTGTTTGTTGATAGATTCTATATTATAACAGCAAATACGCAATTCAAATTTTTAAGGTGGTTGATAAAAATGTACACATTGGCTTTTGACACGACGGTAAATTTTTGTTCCGTAGCCTTGTTTGAAAACAACAAAATGATAGATTCTTATGTGAAAGAAATGAACTTTGGCCAAGCCGAAGCCTTAATTCCCGCCATCAGCCAGATTTTAGAAAGCCGTAAACTTACATTTAAGGATTTAAAATTACTCGTGGTCTGCACGGGACCGGGGTCTTTTACCGGCGTACGTTCATCGGTTGCCGCCGCACGAGCTTTCGGCCTTGCCTGCCCACAAACGACCATTTGTGGCGTATCTGCTTTTGACGCATACGCTGCCGAACTTGCACCGGATGAGTTAGCCGATATAAATGCGATTCTGATTGAAACCAAACGCGAAGACTATTATATTCAGTATTACGACCGCCATTTAAACAAAACAGAACCGCCGACAACAGCTTATCGTGATGACATTATTCAAACCTTAAGCGGCAAAAAAGTAACACTTTCCGGCGACGGAACCGAACGTTTTCTCAATCGGCCGAGCGGTTTGAGTTTGCACGCCGTCAAAATGCCTTTAAATCCGCCTATTGACAAACTCGGGCTTATCGGCATAAATAAATATCAAAGCAAAACCACGGATTTTCCCAAACCTTTATACTTAAAAGCACCGGATGTCTGTGTAAAATAAAAATAATGGTGGAAATATCCATAAAATAAAGGTATTTCTTAACTGAAGAAGTTTTAACAATAAATTGAATATGAGGCAAAAGTGACTAAATCAGAATTAATTGAAAAAATTGCAGCTAAAAACCCGAATCTTATGTTAAGAGATGTGGAAAGAATTGTTAATGTTGTTTTGGAACGGATTATTGCGGCTTTAGCCAAAGGAGACCGTGTTGAATTTCGCGGTTTTGGAGCTTTTTCCGTTCGTAAACGTGCGCCGCGGATTGCTAAAAACCCACGCACCGGCGATAAAGTTAAAGTTGAAGAGCGTAATATTGCCCATTTTAAAACCGGAAAAGAATTGCACGAAATGTTAAATGGAAAATAAACACAGCTGCATACGGCACTGTCTTAAACATGACTGCGCCAAAATCAAGGAGGCACGAAAATGAATTTTGTCAGAAAATTAATCGGAATACCGCTGATTATCATTGTGGTGATTTTTGCCGTTATTAACAATGATTTTGCAACTTTCACGCTCAAGCCTTTCAACCTTAACATTACCATCTCGTTAAGTGTTTTGATTTTGGTATTGTTTTTTGCCGGTTATTTGCTGGGAAGGTTAGATTCTTTTGTTGCCAATGCGCCGATTCGCGCACAACTGCGTTACCAAAAGAAAGCCAATAAAGTTTTAAATAAAGAACAAGAAAAGCTGCATGAAAAAGTTTCCAGTTTGCAAGAAAATCTGGAAACCATAAAGCAAAAAGAAAACCGAGAACCGCCCGTTCCTTTAAAACAAAAAATGGCTGAATTTTTCTCTTTTAAAAAAGATGATGAAGAATAAGGTGGAAATTTTATGAATTGGTTTACTGACATTGTTCGTCCGAAAATCCAAAAGACGACGCCCAAAGAAATTGCGGATAATTTATGGGTCAAATGCCCAGCCTGCAATCAAATGTTGTTTTCAAAAGAATTAAAAAAATCTATGTATGTCTGCACCTCTTGCGGACATCATTTGCGCCTATACGTGGATAAGCGCCTAAAAATGTTGTTTGACAATGAAAAATACACGGAAATACTCTTGCCAGAGACCGTTGATGACCCGCTCAAATTTAAGGATTCACAACGTTACACTGACCGTCTTCGCACCTATCGTAAGGCAACCGGCAATAAAGATGCCTTAAAAGTTGCAACAGGGAAAATCGGCGGGATTGAAAGCGTTGTGGCTGTAATGGATTTTTCGTTTATGGGCGGCTCAATGGGTACCGCCGTTGGTGAAGGCATTGTCTCGGCAGCGGAATTGGCATTGAAAAAGAAAATTCCATTGGTCACGGTTTCTTCTTCTGGCGGCGCTCGTATGCAGGAAGGGATTTTATCGTTGATGCAAATGGCTCGCACAACAGCGGCTGTTAATCAGCTGAAAGAACATGGAATACCTTTTGTTTCCATTTTGACCGATCCTACCACCGGCGGTGTATCTGCTTCTTTTGCCATGCTGGGCGACGTTAATATGGCCGAAAAAGGATGCCTTATCGGCTTTGCCGGACGTCGTGTCATAGAACAAACGATTCGCGAAAAACTTCCTGATGATTTTCAACATGCTGAATACCTCAAAAAACACGGCATGGTGGACATCGTTGTTGACCGTGCGCATATGAAAGAAGAGCTTGTTAAAGTTTTAACCATTTTAACCAATAAAAATCGCCAAACAAACGGTTAAAATATATGGATTTAAAGAAAAACCTTCCTTTAAGGAAGGTTTTTCTTTAAATTAAACAATACGCCATTGTCCGTCGCTCCATTTAACATGGATAGCTTTTGCATTAAGTACCCTGACTTTATCTCCGCCGACGGTTGCCAAAAACAACCGCAAAGCTGAACTGTGCGAAGAAATTCCGATATTTTGCTCGGGAAGAAGCAAAAAATCATTCATAGCCGAAACCATCCTTTTTTGTATAGCCGCTTTTGTCTCTCCATTAGGAAAAGCTATATCCATATGCTCCGGCGAATTCCAATTTTTTATAACTTCCGGCCAATTTTCCTGAAGTTCATCAGCCCTCATTCCTTCAGCGCAACCAAAATCACCTTCAATCAAATCATGGAAGATTTTTACAGGAATTTTCAACCTTTGAGCAACGATTTGTGCGGTTTCCGCAGCTCGTATCAGCGGACTGCTGATAATCACTTCAAGGTGATAAGGAAGTAAAGATTCTGCAAGCATTTTTGCCTGTTCCCTGCCTGTTTTATTCAAACAAACATTAACCTTTCGTCCTTGTACCAACTGCAAACGGTTAAACTCGGTTTCACCATGCCTAAACAAATAAAAATTTTTTTCCATATATCTAAATAATTTGAAATTAAAAGCATTGTAAAAGCTTTTTGTGTAAAATCAAGTTATAAAAAACATTCTCATACTGAAGATTTATAAAATTTTTATTTGACCGGAAAGCAAAATCATTTTAACCTAAAGACAATGAAATATTATTAAAAAATTTTTTTTATGGAATGGATGTTTTTCGGACTACTTATAGTATTCTGTACTATATTAGTCCTAACCGGTGTAATACCGCGAATTAAACCCCCTGTTAAAGAGGGATGTGCCGTTTTGGTATACAAAACGTCTGAAGATTCCGTCTGGGTCTGTGAATACACGCGAGATGAAAGAGTTCATGTCGCACTGGTTATTTGTACCAAAAGACACAGAGTGGGAGATTATATTGAAATCAAGTTCAGCGGAAACCATTCTCCGTTGCCGATATTCAATGAAGTATGAAAAAGGAACCCCCGCGTAAAACGCGGGGTTCTTCATATGCGGCTATAAGCCTTTAACACTGGCATCCCCTGAACGG
>CALXZI010000047.1 GCA_944393205.1 uncultured Alphaproteobacteria bacterium
AAAAAAAAAAACGGTTTAGAATGACGAGCAAATAAGTATTTTTTGCAGTTTTTAGGAGTTCTTTTAATGAATTTGTTTGATTTTTTTAAGTTTTTCTCTCTTGCACATTCTGAAATTGCGGAGAATGGTGCAGGTAAAGTGCTTTCTAGCGAGGAGGAAAATTCTAGCGTACATAAGACGTACGTGAATTTTCCGACTTCGCGTAAAAGCGCTTTAAATGTGCCGTTATACGCAATTTCTTCCGGTAGAAACGAACGACCGAAGAATGGTGCAGATGCGAAGCCTTGTTTGAGCGACGTGTACAAAAGCGGTACACGAGCGAGAAGAAGGCAAGTAGATGCGGCATTATGCGGGCGTTCCATGGTGGAAATGCTCGGGGTACTGGCAATTATTGGTGTGCTTTCGGTCGGGGCTATCTCGGGTTACTCCAAAGCGATGATGAAATATAAACTCAATAAACAGGCCGAGCAATTAAGCTGGCTGTTTAACATTATCTATCAATATAAAGGGCAGTTCGTTTATGATAAAAAAACTTCTATGATACCTTTATTTACCAAATTAAATTTAATTGACCAAAATATGATACATGCTGATAAAAAAGAAACAATCTACGATTCTTTCGGCAATGCCATCGCTATTTCTAACAACAACGGCCCAACTTTCAATGAGATTATCTTGAATATGAATTTACCGAAAAGCAGTTCTAACCGCTTGGCGATTTGTCAAAATGTTTTTAACGTTGCTAAAGCCCACAGTCCTTACCTGCTTTACATTCGCACCGACAACAGAGAAAGCCAAAGTGAGCCGGTAACCCCTTCCGATAAGTATTACGGCGATAATCACTGCAAAGATTGGGGAAATGGTGTAAATTGTATACGTTACGCAACTCTTGAAAACATTTATAATGTCTGCCAAAATTGTGATGAAATGCCAATTTGTTATTTTTCTATCACGTGGCGCATATAATAGTATCATAAAACATTTATAGCATAAAAAAAACGCCTGATTAGGCGTTTTTTTTATAAACCTTCAAAGACTACGCTTCAAACTTTTTTAAGACCAACGACGAGTTTGTACCGCCAAAGCCAAATGAGTTTGACATAGCCGCTTTAATTTCGCGCTTTTTAGCTTTAAGCGGAACTAAATCCATATCGGCAATTTCATCTTCCACTTCTTCCAAATTAAGTGTCGGCGGACAAATTTGGTCGCGCAGCGCTAAAACCGTATAAACAGCCTCAACCGCACCGGCAGCACCGAGCAAATGCCCAATAGCCGATTTTGTGGAAGACATGGAAACGTATTTCAAATTATCGCCGAACAGACGCTTAACCGCCAAAGCTTCGCCGACATCGCCGGCCGGAGTTGAAGTGCCATGCGCATTGATATAGTTAATGTCTTTTAATTCAACCCCGTGCTCTTTGGCATGATCTGCCGCCATCTTCATGGCACGGTAAGCCCCATCACCGGAAGGCGCGGTAATATGATAAGCGTCGCCGCTCATACCATAACCGACAACCTCGGCATAAATTTTAGCACCTCTTTTTTTAGCATGCTCTAACTCTTCCAGCACAACCGCGCCGGAACCTTCACCCATAACAAAACCGCTACGGCGTTTATCCCACGGACGCGAAGCCTTTTCCGGCTCATCATTAAAATCTGAAGTTATGGCACGCATACGGGCAAAACCCGCCAAACCCAACACATTAACCGCCGATTCCGCACCGCCGGCAACCATAACATCGGCATCATTCATGGCAATGATTCGTGCCGCATCGCCGATAGCGTGTGTTCCTGTTGAACACGCCGTCACGCAAGCGTGATTCGGACCTTTCAAACCAAACATAATTGACAAGTTGCCGGAAGTCAGGTTAATCAGCGAAGCCGGAATAAAAAACGGTGAAATACGTTTAATGCCGGATTCATGAAACGACAAAGAATTTTCATAAATGGTTTCCAGACCTCCAATTCCAGAGCCAATCATTACACCGAAACGATTTTTTTCTTCTTCCGTTTCCGGAATATAACCGGCATCATGAATAGCATCACTGCCAGCTGCCAGACCATAAAGAATAAAACGGTCGTTTTTCTTCTGATCTTTAGGTGGCAAAACGCTGTCCGGATTAAACTCGCCCTCGCCTTCGCCCCAAGGCACGCGGCCGGCGATTCTGACCGGAATATCTTTCAAATCAATATCTTCAATTTTGGCAATGCCGGATTCTCCGTTGAGCAGGCGTTTCCAGTTATGTTCCACGCCGCGTCCCAAGGGAGAAATAACGCCCAAGCCGGTTATAACAACTCTTCTCATTTACATACCTCTTAAACCCAACATCATACGAAAAAACTCGCCTGATAGCAGCGAGTTCTTACACTTAATTCAAGCCACAAGACTTACGCGTTCTTGGAAAGATAGTCAATAGCATCTTTAACGGTAAGAATTTTTTCAGCGGCTTCGTCAGGAATTTCACAGCCGAATTCTTCTTCAAATGCCATAACCAATTCAACGGTATCCAAGCTGTCGGCACCCAAATCATCAATAAAGCTTGCGCTTTCTGTCACTTTGGATTCTTCAACGCCCAAGTGCTCGGCAACGATCTTTTTAACGCGATTAGCGGTATCAGTCATGTATTTAAACCTCTATATAAATTAAAAACAAATTTTCAGGCTCGCTTGCGAACCTTGATAGGTTGTTATCATAATTTTGCACCTTTTGACAAGCTTTTTTTTAAAAAAACCGCAAAAAAATATAACAAATGCAAGCTAACACATTGATTTTTATTAATTTTAAGACAGAAACCAACAATAAAAAATAGTGTATAAAAACAATTGTTCTTTTTCTGACAATGCCTATATCTATATATTATAAAGTAACAAATTTCCAAACAAGGAGGAATAAACACATGAAAATAGGAATTATAGGCGCCGGACAAGTCGGCAGCGCCACGGCTTTTGCCCTTATTTTGCGCGGTGTAGCTCGCGAAGTTATTTTAATTGATAACAATGAAAAGAAAGCTCATGCCGAGGCTTTAGACATTTCACACGCCACAACTTTTGCCTACGCCAGCAAAGTGTATGCCGGCACATACCGCGACCTTAAAAACGCCGACGTTGTCATCATCACTGCCGGTGCCAACCAACGCCCTGGCGAAACCCGCCTTGATTTGATGGAAAGAAACGCCGCTATTTTCAAAAGCATTATTGATCAAATCATGGAAAATGTTCCCAACGCCATTATACTCGTAGCTTCTAATCCGGTTGATATTTTAACCGAATATGCTTTAAGACTTTCCGGTCTGCCCCAGAGTCGCGTTTTCGGCAGCGGCACTATTTTAGATACGTCAAGATTCCGTACATTATTAGGCGAATATTTAGGGTTATCTTCCAAATCCATTCATGCCAATGTTTTGGGCGAACACGGCGACAGCGAAGTTTTGGTCTGGTCAAATTGCGACGCAGGCACATTGCCGATTGCCACCTTGGGAGCTGATTTAGGACATCCTTTAACCCCTGAAATCAAAACCGAGATTGATGACAACGTCCGCAACGCCGCTTACAAAATCATTGACGGCAAAGGCGCCACGTTTTACGGCATTGCCGGCGGATTAACCCGTATTTGCCAAGCTATCGGCACCGATGAAAACGCCATTTTAACCGTTTCTTCTTTTCATGAAGATGTGGAAGGCGTTAAAAACGTATGCTTGTCTTTACCGGCCATCATCAACAAAAACGGCATTGAAAAAATTATTTATCCGCGCCTAACCGACGAAGAACATGATCTGCTGCGCATCAGTGCCAAAAAACTTAAGGATTATGCGCAAAGCGAATAATTTGATTAAAAAAATCAGCACACGGCGGTTTTACAAACTTCAAACCGCTGTTTTTTTATATATTTATGCAAGATTTTAATTGCTTTTTTGCACAACACCCGCCATAATCAACATAAATATCGTATAATCTTAAGGAGATAACATCATGGCAGCCAAAGCTGAAAAGAAAACAGTTTCCGCCGCGGAAACAAAAATCATGAAAAAAAATCCAAACCGTAAAAAAACAACCCCAAAAGTCAAACCAGCATCCGCTGCGGCAAAAAAACAACCATCTGTAAAGAACAAGACAGCCGCTGCCGCCAAAGACATCAACAAAAAAGAAATTTTGTTGACTGACGTAAAAAAAGCGGAAACAACGTCAGACTTTCCCGTTCAAGAAATCGGCGTTTGGAAAAACTTTATAAAATGCCTGAAAAAATATTTCACATTTTCCGGCCGCGCCTCGCGTTATGAATATTTTTCATTTGGTCTGGGCTTTTTCTTCATCACATTCATAACATCTTTATTAGGCGTTTTCTGCGGGTTCTTTAACACGCTTGCCAGTATTTTTTATTTATTGTTGCTCATACCGATGTTCGCGGTCTTAAACCGCCGGTTGCACGATATCGGAAAAAACCTATGGAACGGTTTGTTTAATTGGACGGTTTACGGTTTTGTTTTTGCCGCCGTTGTAGGAGGCATAGCCTTTGCCTTTTCTGCTTTTCCGGCCAAACTTGCGGTTTTCGGCGCTCTGCGTTATACCATCATTCTGGCGGCCTTAACCATCGTCATTGTTTCGTTGCGCTGCTTAATTTTTGTCTGCCGCCGTGGTCAAACAAAAGTCAATCAATACGGCGATATACCAGCACTTAATAATCCGACTGTAGAAAAAAATGCCTTTTGGATTATCGTGTTTTACTTTACCTTAAACATCTTTTTCCACACCTTAAACACTGTTGTACAATATACTTACCGCGAAGGACTGTTGCAAAACGCTTTACAGACAGAAGCACAATTTATCGCCAGTCAAGATGCCATCAATGCGGTTTATGCCCAAACAGGAACATATACATGGTTGAACAACAAATCCGCGCTTGATATGCGGTTGGTTCCGGCTGATATGCCGGTTGCCGACGGTACGGGGATTGTTTCTGCTCTGGGATTGCCGGTCAGCTTTTTCGGCTTTGCCGAATCATATATCATTGTAATGGATGGGGTTGATGAAGACCGCTGTACGACAATTATGCAAACGCCTTGGCGTTTAATGGGGCTGCAAATGGTGCAGATTCGTCAACGGCAAGCGCACATTGTCGCTTTAACAAACGCCACCCAGTGCTATCCATGTGATAACGGTGAATGCGCCATCACTTGGGTTTTACGCTGATAAGACGAAACAACAAATATACGGCAAATCCTCGTTGTGTTTTCAACGGGGATTTTTTTAGTTTTGCTCAAACATAATTTTTGCTTGCAAAATCCGCACAGTTTTTTAATATAAACACTGCCGTCGGTTGGCGGTGGTGTCTCAAAAACATCTTCATACTAGACTCCTTATTTGGGGAGTGGAGGAAATAAGGCTTTTGCACGAATAACTCTGACTGTGGTATGACAGTTTTTTGGCTCCCCACCTTAAAAGTTTTTAAGGTGGTTTTGTTTTAATTTATAAACAAATTAAGGAGCAAAAAATATGAGTAAAGGAAGCGGCCACGCCAAAGTGGTCAAAAGGTCATTTAACAAACAACTCATGCGTTGCATGGGCGAATATCGCAAACAACTGGGTTTGAGCGCCTCGCGGGTTTCGGCAGCGACCGGCATTGCCGAAATCAAGTTAAAACGCGCCGAAATAACAGGAAACATTTTGGCGTTTGATATGGCAAAACTTTTGTATTTTTACCGCAAATGGTTCTCGGTCAGCTTGATTGACGAGAAACCTATTCTTGAACAAACGGATTCTGCTAATACATCTCAAGATTCCGATAAATAATTATCACTGCACCATTACCGAAATTTAATCCGATTCAATGTAAAATCCCCCGCGAGCATAAACTCACGGGGGATTCGCTTAATCAAGGCAAGCTTTACATATTGAAGTTATAATTACCTTCATATGCCAGCCAATAAAGTTTTTCAATTTCTTCAATCAGCGGATAACGCGGATTGGTACCAGTGCATTGGTCGTCAAAGGCCAACGTCGGCAGCGTTTTCATCGCCTCGGTGAAATCTTCTTTGGAGATTCCCCATTCTTTGATGGAAAGCGGAATGTTCAAATCTTTCTTAAGCCCTTCAATCGCCTTAATCAGGTTATCAACTTTCTCATCATCGGTTTTGCCTTTCAAGCCGATTCCTTCGGCAAAAGCCGCATAAGCCGCTTTGGCGTTCGGATAACGATACTGCGGAAAAGCGCATTGCTTAACCGGACAATCCGTTGCATTGTAGCGGATAACCTGCGAAATCAGCAGTGCATTGGCAAAACCGTGCGGAATATGGAAAGCCGCGCCCAGTTTATGCGCCATGGAGTGGCACACACCCAGGAAAGCGTTGGCAAACGCCATACCGGCAATGGTTGCCGCATGATGCACATGCTCACGCGCCTTAACATCCGCCGTTTTGTATGAAGTCGGCAGATAGTTCAAAATCAAACGTCCGGCTTCAACCGAAAGTCCGCGGGTATATTCGGTTGCCATAGATGACACATACGATTCTAAAGCATGCGTCATCACGTCAATACCCGAAGCCGCGCACAAACCTTTCGGCATTGTCAAAACCAAGTCGGTGTCAACAATCGCCATGGAAGGCGTCAAAGCATAGTCGGCAATCGCATATTTAATGTTGGTGGAATCATCGGTAATGATTGAGAACGGCGTTACTTCCGAACCGGTACCGGACGTGGTCGGAATGGCGACCATCTCGGCTTTCTGCCCTAATTGCGGAAATTCAAAAATACGTTTGCGGATATCCATAAAGCGCATTGCCAAATCCTCAAACTTCAATTCCGGATGTTCATACATAATCCACAAAATTTTAGCTGCGTCAATCGGCGAACCGCCGCCCAACGCAATCAGCACATCAGGCGCAAACGTATCCACCATCGCTTTGGCTTTGTTAATCGTCGTCAAATCCGGATCCGGACGGACATCGCTGAAAATCTGGCACTGAATACCCAACGGTTCCAAAATGTCGGTCACTTTGCGAGTGTACCCCAAATCAAACAGCGACTTATCGGTAATGATAAACGCGCGTTTTTTTCCGGCGAGCTCTTTTAAGGCAAAAGACAGTGACCCCGGCTTAAAGTAAATTTTCGGCGGAACTTTAAACCACAACATATTTTCTTCTCTTTTTGCAACGTTTTTAATATTCATCAGATGTTTTACTCCCACATTTTCACTAACCGAGTTTCCGCCCCATGAACCGCAGCCCAAAGTCAACGACGGTTCAAGTCTAAAGTTGTAAATATCACCGATAGCGCCCTGCGATGACGGACAGTTAATCATCACACGGCCGGTGCGCAGACGGTGTCCAAAAGTTTTGATTCTTTCATCATTAGCCGGATTGGTGTACAAAACGGAAGTATGTCCATTGCCGCCGAAAGCGACCAATTCTTCGGCGCGTTTGGTTGCCGCTTCAAAATCGTTTGCTTTATACATTGCCAACACCGGCGAAAGCTTCTCGGCCGAGAACGGTTCTTCTTTGCCGACTTTGGAAACTTCGGCAATCAACACTTTTGTTTCCGGCGCAACTTTTATACCGGCCATTTCCGCAATTGTCGCCGCCTTTTGACCAACGATTTTGGAGTTTAACTTGCCGTCAATCATAATCACATTGGCAAGTTTTTCTTTCTCTTTGGCCGACAAAATATAAGCGCCGCGCTTTAAAAATTCAGCCTTAACCGCGTCATAAATATCTTTGACCACCACAACCGATTGTTCGGAAGCGCAAATCATGCCGTTGTCAAAAGTTTTGGACATCAAAACCGAGCTGACCGCCATCTGAATATCGGCGGTTTCGTCCATCACCGCCGGCGTGTTGCCCGCGCCGACGCCCAACGCCGGTTTGCCTGAAGAATAAGCTGATTTAACCATTCCCGGACCGCCGGTTGCCAAAATAATGTCAACTTTCGGATGCTGCATTAAATATTGCGTCCGCAAAATTGACGGCTCATCAATCCAACCGATAATATTTTCCGGCGCGCCAGCCTTAACCGCTTCTTCCAACATAATACGCGCAGCTTCCACCGTGCATTTTTTGGCACGCGGATGTGGCGAAAAGATAATAGCGTTACGGGTTTTTAAAGCAATTAAGGCCTTAAAAATCGCGGTTGATGTCGGATTGGTGGTCGGCACCACGCCGGCGATAACACCTAAAGGCTCAGCCATCTTAATCAAACCATTGTCTTTGTCTTCTTCAATTATTCCGCAGGTTTTGGTATTTTTGAACTTGTTGTAAATATATTCCGCGGCAAAGTGGTTTTTGATAACTTTGTCTTCCACCACACCCATGCCAGTTTCTTCCACCGCCATTTTTGCCAGAGGAATACGTAGAGAACTCATCTTCAACGCCACACGGCGGAAAATATAATCCACCTGTTCCTGGCTGTATTCGGCAAACTTCTTTTGCGCTCGGCTGACTTTTTCAACCAATTCATCAATATATTTCTGTTCAGCCGCTTCATCAACGGTTTTAACTTCTTTTTGAGCCATAATCGCTTTTCTCCATAATTAAAATTTCCTGCACTGTATAATGACAGTAGATATAAAAATAAACAACCTAAATTATCGGACAATTCAATCAACAATTATTTCCAAATTGTTGCAAATATTATTCTTATATACTGAATTTCTTTAAAAAACATTATCACCTCATATAACAACGCTTTTTTCTTTTTCATCTTGCTGTTATTATTTTTCCTTATCCGGCTATTTTTTACTTATTATGTCGCTATTCTCTTTTCCGTTATATCTGCGCTTTCCCTAGCATTCTTCCACAGAGATGACAGAAAAAACGTGTGGAAATAACATGGTTGCACGCGGAGTTATACCCACCGGTTGTAACTTATCCCCACGAGACTCTTTAAAATTGCAAAAAAAAAAAACGGTTTAGAATGACGAGCAAATAAGTATTTTTTGCAGTTTTTAGGAGTTCTTTTAATGAATTTGTTTGATTTTTTTAAGTTTTTCTCTCTTGCACATTCTGAAATTGCGGAGAATGGTGCAGGTAAAGTGCTTTCTAGTGAGGAGGAAAATTCTAGCGTACATAAGACGTACGTGAATTTTCCGACTTCGCATAAAAGCGCTTTAAATGTGCCGTTATACGCAATTTCCTTCTTATTTTCATTCTTTTGCAGAGGGCTGCAGATGTGCCGTAACTTTTTGACG
>CALXZI010000048.1 GCA_944393205.1 uncultured Alphaproteobacteria bacterium
GTACGAAAATAGTACACAAGCAAAAAGAAGACAAGCAGATGCACCGCTGCAATAAAAAAGCGGAGAACGCGGTTGCTGCGCCGTTGTTTTTTAAGCGCCGTGTACGAAAATAGTACACAAGCAAAAAGAAGACAAGCAGATGCACCGCTGCAATAAAAAAGCGGAGAACGCGGTTGCTACGCCGTTGTTTTTTAAGCGCCGTGTACGAAAATAGTACACAAGCAAAAAGAAGACAAGCAGATGTACCGCTGCAATAAAAAAGCGGAGAACGCGGTTGCTGCGCCGTTATTTTTTAAGCGCCGTGTACGAAAATAGTACACAAGCTTAAAAAATAACAAGCATGAACCACGTTATACGCTTCTTTTACGGGGGTGAAACAGGTTTGACAGTATATAATAAAGATGCTTTGCCGTGTCCGGCGGGATACCACCGTTATCGGTTCAAAATAAATGAATGCAAATGATAATTTTGCACCGGTTGCCGTAGCTGCTTAATTTAAGCGAAAGCAACAAATTTAAATTCTTTTGACTTTGGTTTGTCAAAAGTGGGGTTAGAGCCGCCCAGCAACAGAATGGCTCGCTTTTTTAAAGTTGATTTTACCGTAAAAATTTTTATAATGAGACGGTTGATAATCTATAAACAGAGAAAAAAATGCAAGAATTTTTATCAGAAATTAATTATGATCATCTGATTAATAATCATCTTCACGGTGTAGTGGTTGATGCTCTTAAAATTGCCGCCGAACAAGGTTTGCCGGGCGACAATCATTTTTATATTACTTTCCGCACAGATTTTCATGGTGTGGAAATTCCGCAAATGCTTAAAGTGCAATATCCTGAAAGTATGACTATCGTACTGCAACATCAGTTTTCGGATTTAACCGTAGATGAACAAAAATTTTCTGTTGTTTTGGTTTTCGGCGGCGTACCGCACCGCTTGACTATTCCTTTTGATGCAATTACTTATTTTGCCGATCCGTATGCAAAATTCGGTTTGAGTTTCAACTTTCGCGACAATTCCAAAGCCGATCCTCTTGATGAAATGGAAGATGAAATCAACAACCGTCAACAAGAAAAGACTGCCGCTGAAGTTATATCCATTGACAGCTTTCGTAAAAAATAAGATATGAAAAAAATTTCCGTCATCATCGCGCAAAGGCATAATACCAGTTTAACACTGGAAGAAGATTTTTATGCCGAATTGTTAAGAATAGCCAAACAAAAGGGTATCAGCATCAATGCGCTGGTTACGGAAATTGACGCCGCCCGCACTGATAAAAATTTATCAGCCGCCGTCCGCGTTTATATATTAAATTATGTAAAAAGAGAAATTAACGCTTCCAAAACGAACGCGTAAAAATAACCAAAATTGTGATAATTTCCAACCGCCCCAACAACATGGCAAAACTCAATACAAGTTTAGCGGCCGGTGAAAAAAATGCGTAATTTCCCATTGCCCCGATAGATTTGACAACCCCTGGACCGGTATTGGTGATGCTGGCAACGGTTGCCGAAATTGAAAGCGTAAAATCATACCCCATAAAATTCAAAATAAGCGCACAAACCGCTGTGGACAATAAAAACAACAAAATGTACATCAAAACCGAATTAATCACCTTATCGCTGACAGATTGTTCACCAATCCGCACCGGCACCATCCGGTTGGTATCAATTGCCGAAATCATAACTTTATGAAAATAAGATTCTAAAACCTGCCAACGCATAACTTTAATGGCGCCGGTTGTAGAACCGATACACCCGCCGTGCAATGACAATAGCGTAAAGAAAATGCCGGTCCAAACACCCCAATCCAAAAACTCGGTTGAACCAAACCCCGTTGTGGTAATAACCGAAATGATATTAAATGAACTTTGACGTAAAGCTGTCAAAAAATGCATATCGTTTTTCCAACACATCCACAATGAAATAAATAAAATCAGAAAAAAAACATGTTTTAAGAAATATTTAACTTGGCCAAAACGAACGGCATCGGCTTCGTGATTACGTAATAAGACAATATAAAAAGTCATCGGTAGAGCGCCTAAAAGCATAAACAATGACAAAACAGCTTCAATCGCAGCACTGTCAAAAAATGCGATTGAAGTATTTTTTGTGGAAAAACCGGCCGTAGAAACCGCCGCCAGCGCATGGTTGACGGCATCAAAGCGCCCCATACCGCATAAATGGAGCAGTATGGCGCAAAGCAAAACCAAACTTAAATAAACGATGATAATCCATTTGGCAATATCAATAAATTTCGGCATAAATTTATCACCGCTATCACTATTTTCGCGCTGAAACATCTGCATACCACCAATACCGAGGAAAGGTAGCAAAGCCACGGCAAAAATCACTATTCCGATACCGCCGAAACCATTTAAAATAGAACGCCACATTAAAATAGAACGCGATTGCGCCTCCACATCGGCCAAAACGGTTGAACCGGCACCGGATAATCCAGAAACCGTTTCAAAAATCGCCGAAGGCCAGTCAGGAACAGCACCGGACAATATAAACGGAATGGCTGCAAACATTGCAACGGAAAACCACGACAGACACGTAATCAAATAACCTTGACGCAAGGTGATGGATGTAATCTTCATCCGGTTAGATAAAAAAAGTGATAAACCGGTAAAAAGCGTTATCAACATAGAAATCAGAAAAGGCGATTGCACTGTGCGGACATCGTACAAATCAAAGCCGAAAGGAATCAACATACTCAAGCCCAACACAAACAGAACAAAGCCGTCAATCATCAACACCGGCTGCCACATACTTTTTTCCTTATAAAGCCACGTTATCCGCAAAACCAGCATCAACCAAATTCTGGTTAACATTCCGACCATCTAAAAAGCAAATCGCCGTTGCCATGTTTTGATAGGTATACGCCACAATCCGACACACCATCATTTTGCCGTCGGCAAGTTCTTTCATATATTGATGCGCCTTGGCTTGGTCATACTTTCGCGGATCGGTATAAACACCATATAGAATGATGTATGTATCACCGACTGACATTTCGTTGGCGCTGAAAACGAACGTTTGTCCGGAAATTTTTTGCGGATTATCTTCATAAACCAACGGCAGGGTGTCTATTTTCCGATAATGCAAATCATCTTCCGGCGACAATCTTTGAGCCATAGCCGGTTTGCGTTTTTCATCTTCGGCCGTGCCGACATTCTCGGCTATAGTTAACGCCAATTCCCGCCGCGGGTTTTCCGCCTCATTTTCAGAATTTATTTTCATCGTTTGATATGTCCGGCGCGGCGTTTCCATCGGTTCCGCCTCAACTTTTTTAAATGCCTGACGACGCCCCGAACCGGTTGCCGTCACAGCCGTTGCCGGCGAATTAACATGCACGACTTTCGGTGCCGAAACTTCTTTTATATTTTCCGGCTCCGCCACCGTTGTCTTTACAGATGTGTCCGGTTGAATTTCGCGTTGTTCAGATGCTTTTGTTTCATCATAACGCAGCAAATACCAAGACGGAATATCTTTATAACTCACGCCAAGCATCATCGGAATAGCCATTAAAATAACAATAAAGACTAACAAAAACGCCAAAAATTTAAAGAAATGGCGCAAAGGATAAGTCAGTCCCATCACAATAATGTGCAAAACCTTGCCCCATCCATGTATTTTAATATCTTTCAGACGCCCGAAATCCATTATTTTCCGCCTCCGTATTTCTGTTTTAATTCTTCCAAGCGTTCGGGAGAAATACGTTCAAACAACGTATCTCCGACTTCAAACTTATGCCCGGATTTTAAATTTTCAATTTCGTGTTTCACTGAAAAACCGTCTAACAACGGAAAGTTTTCAGAACTCAATCCTAATCTTGCCATCATGTTTTCGGCAACCGCAGGCATAACCGGTGCGCTTAAAATCGCAAAAATCCGGATAAGATTGATGCACACCCGTAAAATCATCGCCGCCTGTGCCTGATCTTCTTTAATCACATTCCATGGTTCAGCCATGGAAATATAATTGTTGCCTTCCACCCAAATGGCGCGCAGTTCATTTAAGGCTTTGCGAAACTCCATATCTTTCATATATTTGAAATAATCATCAACCCGCTTTTGCAAAGTAACGATTAAATCTTCTTCCAACTTTGTCCACGTGCCACCATCAGGAACCGCATCGCCGAATTTTGCCGAAGTCATTTTCAACACACGGGAAACAAAATTTCCCAACACGCCGTTTAAATCTTTGTTGACGGTACCGGCAAACAAATCAAACGTAAAGCTTGAATCCGAGGCTTCCGGTGCGTTGCTCATCAACCAATAGCGCCAATAATCCGCCGGAAATTCTTTAACGGCATCTTCAGCAAAAATACCGCGCTTTTCCGACTTTGAGAACTTGCCGCCCTCAAAAGTCAAATAGCTGGAACCTTTCAGATAATCCACCTGCGTCCATGGCTCATTGGTGCCAAGCAACGTGGCGGGAAACGTGATGGCATGAAACGGCACGTTATCTTTGCCCATAAATTCAACATGGCGGACGTCTTTGGCATCATACCACCAGTCTTTCCAGTTTCTTTCTTCGGGTTTTTCATCAGACCATTGTTTGGTAATGCCGATATAACCAATCGGCGCGTCAAACCACACATAAAAGACTTTGTCTTCATAACCGGGTTTGTTTACCGGAAAACCCCATTTCAAATCGCGGGTAATGCAGCGCGGCTGCAAGCCTTCTTTGAGCCATTTCAGCGCAATGGAATAGGCTACTTCCGGCCAAAAAGCTTCTTTGGTTTTCAGCCATTCACGCAATTTATTTTCAATCTTCGGCAAATTTAAAAACAAATGTTTTGACTCGCGAATTTCCAAGTTCTTGCTGCCGGAAATTGTGCTGCGCGCATCAATCAATTCGGCTGGTTCCAAAACCTTGGTGCAGTTTTCGCATTGGTCGCCTCTGGCTTTGTCATAACCGCAATACGGGCAAGTACCGGTAATATAACGGTCTGCCAAAAACATTTTATCATCAACCGAATAAACCTGCTTGACTGCTCTTTCTTCAATATAGCCGTTTTTATCCAGTTGCTCAAAAATATGATACGTCATTTCTTTGTTTTGTTCGGAAGACGTGCGCCCAAAACAATCAAAAGAAAGTTCAAAATCTTTATACGTCCGGTAGTGACGTTCATGATTCATATCACAATAGGCCTGCACATCCATACCGGCTTTCAAAGCACCGACTTCCGAGGTTGTGCCGTGCTCATCGGTACCGACGATATAAAGCACCTCGTTTCCCATCATGCGCATAAACCTGGCATAAACATCTGACGGCAGCAGACAGCCGACCATGTGTCCCAAATGCGGAACACCGTTAATGTAAGGTAATGCTGAAGTAACGAGAACTTTAGACATGAATGTTTTTTCCTTTCCTTATTTTATTTATTCAACTCCGTTTGAGTTTACGCCATTTTTACCAAACTTCAAGCATAAAAAACGGCCACAACAAAAAAAGAGTGCAAATTTGCACTCTCTTCCGGTTTACACAGGCTTAATGCCCACAAAATACTTCAGGAAACAAATCATCTTTGCCGATGTTCCATTCGGCCAAGTGTTCTTTTATTTCCTTAATTTTTTCATCGCGTAAGATGCCATAAACTCTTTCTATGGCGTCGCGCAACGTTTTCACCCCGCAAAGCGGAATTCCGCCACAAAGTCTCTCCACCAGATATTGTACGGCATCGCTGTTCAGCAAATCCGTCACATCTTCATCTCCCGTATAACTTTGGGCAATGTCATTAATGACCGTTTCCGCATCATCTTCGGAAAGCGAATCAAAAATGCTATTGTCCAAATAAGGGGACATGGCTTTACGAGCGCGCGGCGTGTCGGTTTCAATTTCAGCGGCGGCAAACATACGAGCCACCCGCTCTTTAATTCTCTCTTTTTGACACATAATTGACATAATTTATTGGTTAATGGCGTTATATTAACGCATTAATATTTTTTGTCAAGTCATTAAAGCAGATTTAATTCCGGTTGATAAACAACTTGATTAAACACATTTTCCAAAAAGAACAAAGAGACAAAACAAACAACCAAAGCAATCAGCGGTGTCACAATCCAACCAACAACGATTCGGCCGGTAATTCCCCAATTAACCCCGCGGCCACCTTTTAACAAACCAATTCCCAAGATTGCCCCGATAACCGCCTGCGTGCTTGAAACCGGAACCAAAGGAAAAGCCGGCAGCGAATGTGAAACCAGAAAATCCCGCAGTCCCTGTGATGAAAACAGCAACAAAACAATTGCTTGCGCCATCACCACGGTCAACGCCGCCAACGGCGACATTTTAAACATATTATTCCCCACCGTGCGGATCACATTGTGTGAATATGTAACAATACCGACGGCAATGGCCATACCACCCAACAAAAACAAAATTTGAATTCTGGTTAAATAGACCACATTATCAATCTTAAAATCATGAAAAGGTGCAGAATCAACAAAAACCCCCATAATATTGGCAATATTATTAGCGCCCAAAGCGTAAGCACACACGGCGCCCATAATCATCAGTCCCATGCGCACATAACTATCTTGGCGCAAGATATGTATGCGTGTATAACGGATAAACAGTCGCAACAAAAAATACAGGAAAACGGACACGGCGCCTGCCAACAACGGGCACAAAACCCATGTCCCGAAAATTTTGCCGATAACCGACACATCCGTAGATTCGCCGCAATAAAAATTCCAACCGATGATAGCACCGACAATCGCCTGTGAGGTTGAAACACTCACCCCTGTACGTGACATCCAATAAACCGTGACCGCCGCCGCCAGTGCAATCATAAAAGCCCCCGGCAAGGTGTTAACCGAGCCCAGAGTATCTAAAGTTTCGGTTGTACCGGCGCCGCCGAAAACCGCACCCAGAATAATAAAAATTGAGGCGATTACGGCTGCCGTGTTAAAACGCACCATTTTGGTACCGACCGCCGTACCGAAAATATTGGCGGCATCATTGGCGCCCAAAGACCATCCCAAGAATAGACCACTGCTTAAAAAGAATAAATAGCTCAAATCCATCAGATATCTCTCTTAATCACATAAATCAGCAATTGATCAATGCAGTTTTCCGCCAAATCGGCAATATCTGCAACCTCGGTCAAGAAAGAATTTAATTGTAACTTATGCGCCAATTCCATATCCGAATCAAACACGCCTTCTTTCAAAGAAGCCGTCGTTTTATCACTCTCATGCTCCAACCAATAAACTTTTTTGGAATAATCACGCACTGCCGACAAATCATAAAAGAAAGCCCGAGATGCCATGGCCAGATTCTCTGCGCATTCACAAACCTGTCCGACCAATTCCTTAAAACGCTCGTGATATTTTTCCGGAATATCCGGCTGCTCAATATAAAATTTATGAGCAACCTCATCAAACTCATTAATTACCTTATCCAGATTTTCCACCAACTCCAAAATGTTTCCCCTAAAATCAGGAATAAGATTTTGCGAATAAAGCCGATTCTCTATATCACGCCGCAAAACATCGGCATCATGTTCAATGGTTTTGATTTCTTTACTTAACTTGCGATAATTTTTGCTTCTTTTTTCTTTCAGATAAACATCGGCAGCCTTTTTAAATACCATGGACGCCTCAATGATTTTATCGTGTAACATATCAATTTTTTGTTCCAGTTCTTTGGTGTGTGAAAACAATGAAATTTTAACATTAAACATTTCCGACCTCAAAAATAAAAAAAACTTATTTGTTAACATAAAACATAAAATTATGCTTGTAAATGAATAAATAATTGTCTAGATTATATTTGTTTTAAATGCAAATTATTTATAAGGATAATAACATGAATAAAAGTTCTTTATATTTATCGCTTTTGGCCTTGGTTGTTTCGGCCGTTGCCATTGTCATGGCTGCTAAAAGATCCGAACAACCGATGGCCGCTGCTTCCATCAACAGCAACGAGCTCTCTAATGTGCTGAATGAAAATCCGCAAATCATCGTTGATGCATTGCAAAGATATGAACAAGCTCAACGCGAAGCTCAAGCCAAAGAAGCCGCCCGTTTGTTTGTGGAAAACTGGGAAGAAATCAGCAACAGCCCGACATCTCCTTTTGTCGGTCCGGAAGATGCCAAAGTCGTTTTGGTTGAATTCTTTGATTTCTCTTGCGGTTACTGCAAGAGATTGGCACCGACCATGGAAAAAATCGTGGAAGCCAATCCGGATATCAAAGTTGTATTTAAACCGTTAACCTTTATGGCACCGGTTTCCAAATATGCTGCTCAAGCCGTCATTGCCGCTCAAAATCAGGGCAAATTTATGGAATTGTATGGCCCGATGCTTGAACATCAAGGCTTGTTGACAGAAGAAAAAGTTGACGAATATGCTTCCAAAGCCGGCTTGGATATGGATAAATATGAAGCCGATCTTGCCGCTGAAGAAACCAATGCGGCCATTCAAAGCATCGCATCCTTGTCCCAAAAGGTTCAAGTACATGGTGTTCCGACATTGGTCTTAAACGGCACGCCGCTTCAGACGATTGATCCGGAAGGTATTCAGGCCGCGATTGATGCCTTGAAATAATTCCGAAACCGGAACAACAAAATGCTCTTGAAAATCTTCAAGAGCATTTTTTTATCAGGAAAAACGATTCATATATTGGATTGTAGATACCTCATCCTTGTTTTTTTCCGCTCTCATCAAAGAGATAACATCGTGCCGGTTGTGACTTATCCCCACGAGACTCTTTAAAATTGCAAAAAAAAAAAACGGTTTAGAATGACGAGCAAATAGGTATTTTTTGCAATTTTAGGAGTTCTTTTAATGAATTTGTTTGATTTTTTTAA
>CALXZI010000049.1 GCA_944393205.1 uncultured Alphaproteobacteria bacterium
TTATGGAGCGTTATGTCAAACTCATCGCTATAAGCTTTACTGAACCACGCGTCTAACGCGGGGTTTTCCTATTACAATAAAAGCCTCTCTTTTTAAGAGAGGCTTTCGGGTCTACGGCAGTTTTTTATTGAGCGCTATTAATCAAATAAATTTCCACCCGGCGGTTTTGTTCCCTGCCCGCTGCCGTGCTGTTGGAAGCAATCGGGTTGGAAGCACCCATGCCGACGGCACTGATACGTTTTGCAGCAATGCCCCGCAGTTTTAAATATTGCGCTACCGCCGCTGCGCGTTTTTGCGACAGCGGAATATTAATTGAATCGTTGCCGGTGCTGTCGGTATAGCCCAAGACCTGCAGCGTGGTTTTATTATATTCATCGGCTACTTTAGCTACCGAATCCAACACACGATTGGCACTGCTTTTGATAACCGATTCATTGGTGTTAAAAGTTATGGCGTTGGGCATAATCAGGCGAATATTATCGCCGTCACGGGCAACCTGCACACCGGTGCCTTGTAATTCCTGACGGAGTTTACGAGCCTGAATATCCATATAGCCGCCGGTGGCCGCACCGGTAGCCGCACCAACGCCGGCGCCGATTAAAGCTCCCTTTTCGCCACCGACCAATGCACCGACACCAGCGCCTAACGCCGTACCGATGCCCGTACCCCACGCGGTTTTGGAAACTTTGCTCTCACCTGTGTACGGGTCTGTGGCACAGGCGGCTAAAAAACCGACCATCACTAAAGACAGTAAAAATTTTTTCATCAGATTTTCTCCTTAAAAGTTAACTGTTTTTACTATGGCATTTTTGTAAAAACTTGCAACTGTTTTGAACAACCGCTCAACAAAAAACGCCGATTTTTCATCGGCGTTTTTTTCGTTTGTTTTTTAGTTTTGCTTAAAGCCCAACAATCCGCGCCAAAGCTTCTTCAACTTTGGTTTTGTTTTCCATGGCTTCGGCCTGACGGCGTTTTTCTTCCGCCACCACATTGGCCGGCGCCCGTTCCACAAAGCTTTGATTGCTTAATTTGCGGGCATAATTTTCCAGATTGCGGTTTAAGTTTTCCAACTCTTTATTTAAGCGTTCGCGCTCGGCGGCAAAATCCACCACGCCTTTTAACGGCAACAACAAAACACCTTCTTTGAAAACGTTTTGCACCATATCTTTGGTGATTTCTTGACCTTCTTTGAAAAGTTCAATCTTTTCCAGACGCGCCAGTGAACAAATCAGTGTTTGCATATCCTGTAAATACGCCGCCGAATCCGCTGACATGTTTTTCAGATACACATGCAGTTTGGCTGATGCCGGCAAATTCATCTCCGAACGCAGCGAACGAATTGTGCTGATTAAGTCAATCGCCCAGTCAATTGCCGGCGCGGCAGGACGCATTGCTTTAACCTGCGGCCAAGGTGCGTGTATCAATTTAACTTTGCGTTCAGCCAGATTGTTCCACAATTCAGTGGTAATAAACGGCATAAACGGATGCAAAACCACTAAAATTCTATCCAAAACCCAAGCTGCCGTTGCTTTGGTTTCGGCGATATCTTCAGCGTTTTCGCCATAGAAAATCGGCTTGGTCAACTCAATGTACCAGTCGCAGAATGTTCCCCAGACAAACTGATAAATCGCGTTGGCGGCATCGGAAAAACGAAAATCGTTTAAGTGCCTGGTAACTTCCACAGTCGCGGCATCGGCTTTGGCGACAATCCATTTGTTGACCTCAAGCTTAACCGAATCAGAGGAAAAACCTTCAGGCAGTTTACAACCGTTCATCTCGCAAAAACGTGCGGCATTCCAAAGTTTGGTAGCAAAATTGCGGTAACCGGCGACACGGGATTCCGACAAGTTAATGTCGCGACCTTGGGTTTCCATCGCCGCCATGAAAAAGCGCAAGGCGTCGGCGCCGTATTTTTCAATCGTTTCCATCGGGTCAACCGTGTTGCCTTTGGATTTGCTCATTTTGCGGCCTTGTTCATCTCTGACCAGACCGTGAATATAACATTTCTTAAACGGCACTTGTTTCATGGCATACATGCTCATCATCATCATGCGAGCCACCCAGAAAAAGATAATGTCAAAGCCGGTGACCAACACAGAAGTCGGATAAAATGTCTTTAAATATTCATTATCATCCGGCCAGCCCAAAGTGGAAAACGCCCACAATCCTGACGAAAACCATGTATCCAACACATCGGTTTCGCGTGTTAATTCAACCTTTTTGCCATAGTGTTTTTCAGCGGCGGCATAAGCTTCTTCTTCAGTTTCCTCGCAAAAGATTTCGCCATCCGAACCATACCAAATCGGCATTTGGTGACCCCACCACAGTTGGCGGGAAATACACCACGGCTGAATGTTGCGCATCCATTCAAAATAGGTTTTTTCGTACGATTTCGGTACAAACTGCATTTCACCGTTTTCAACTACGCGAATCGCCTCAACCGCAAGTTTGGGCGCGTCAACAAACCATTGGTCGGTCATTAACGGCTCAATCACCACGCCGGAACGGTCGCCATACGGAATAACCATCGGGTGGTCTTCAATTTTTTCCATCAAACCAAGCTCGGTTAATTTTTCAATTGTTTTTTGACGGGCTTCCTGTGTGCTCATGCCGGCAAACGGCGTGTTCTCGTTTAAGGTGGCGTCTTCGTTTAAGATGTTTATCATCGGCAGATTATGGCGCTTGCCGACCTCAAAGTCGTTAAAATCATGCGCCGGCGTGATTTTAACCGCGCCGGTGCCTTTTTCCGGATCGGCATGATCGTCGGCGATAATCGGAATAACCCGGTTGACAATCGGTAAAATGCAATTTTTGCCAATCAGATGTTTTAATTTTTCATTTTCTTTGGAAACCGCCACAGCCGTATCGCCGAACATGGTTTCCGGACGGGTGGTGGCAATGTGGATATATTCGCCCGTCTTGCCTTCAATCGGATATTTGTAGTAATACATTTTGCCGACGGTTTCTTGTTGTATGACTTCCAAATCCGACACAGCCGTGCCTAATTTAGGATCCCAGTTGACAAGCTTTTTGGCTTTGAAAATCAACCCGTCTTTATACAAAGAAACAAAAATTTTGCGCACCGCACGGCTCAAACCTTCGTCCATGGTAAAACGTTCGCGGCTCCAATCGCAGGAGGCGCCCAAACGGCGCAACTGTTTGCAAATAGTCCCTCCGGATTGGGCTTTCCATTTCCAGACCGTTTCAATAAATTTTTCACGACCCAAATCGTGGCGGGAAATTCCTTCTTTGGCTAAATTGCGTTCAACCACCATTTGAGTAGCAATGCCGGCATGGTCGGTGCCGGGCTGCCATAAAACCTTTTTGCCCTGCATGCGGTTGTAACGCACTAAAATATCCTGCAATGTTTCATCCATGGCATGTCCCATATGCAAGATGCCGGTCACATTCGGCGGCGGAATAACAATGGAAAACGCCTCATTGTCTTGACGCATATCCGGCTTAAAATCGCCCGATTGTTCCCAGTCTTGATAAATTTTTTCTTCAAAATCCTGCGGATTATAATTTTTTTCCAACATTTTTAATTCCTATTTTTTTAATTATTGCAACAACTCAAACAAAAGCCCTCAACACGACTGTTTAAGGGCAGAAAAACGGAGAAAGGTTCACTTTAAAACCCAGTTTAAGAACCTTCCTTTACCCGCACTCGGGAAGATGTTTTGTTGTCTTCTTCATATAATGCCGCTTCATCTTTGGCAAAAAGACGAGCATATTTGTGCAAAATTTTGGTTGAAACGTCATCAAAATTCCAATCAGAATATTCATAAGGAAGCGCCCAACCTTTGACCAGCATATCTTTGGTCAGCTCAAAAACATCGCCGGATTTTTCTTTGGCATAATCACGAATACAGGAACGGGAGGCGCTTTTAGCAACCTCCTTTTCCCATAAGATATTCCGGATTGAAGCCAGAATCTCTTCCATTGACATTTCTTCTTCGTCAGCCATGACCTTCTCTTTATTGTTAATTTTGTTTTATCATAGCAGAAAATTTTTATTTATCAACAGATAATGACAACCATCTGCCGCGCGTGTCTTCGGAATGTTGTTCGGCATCATACAAATTGACCGAAAGTTTCAAATCTTTGGCAGTCAGCTTGCCCATGGAAAGCAAAAGCTGCATGCCGGAAACATAATAGTCGCGGCGGGCTTCAACTTCTTCCACGTTGGAGTTTAACAGATATTGATATGCATCCAAAACATCCAAAACCGTGCGGTTGCCCAACGCTTCTTCCTGTTGGACGCCGTCAAGAGCAATTTCATAAGCTCTGATTTGGTCTTTAACCGAGGCAATTTTGGCTTGGTTGGATACCATATATTCCCAGTTGCTGGCCACTGAAGAAATCATTTCGCGCTCGGCTTCCAAAACGGCTTCCTGCGCTTGCCATTTTTGGTATTTGCTTTGGCGGATTTTGGCATGATCAGCACCGGCGGTATACAACGGAACCGTCATATTCACCCCCCATGTGAAACTGTTGGTTTCCGGATCTTTTCCGTCATAATCGCGCGTTTGTCCGCGAACGGCCGCCGCTTCAAAATTTACTTGCGGCAACAAAGCGCCCTTGTTGGCCGAAACCGTATAGATACTGGCATTCAGGTTGCTTTTTGCAGCTTTTAAACCATAGTTGTTATCACGTGCATAACTGATTGCTTCCTCCATGGATTTCGGAAACATCTCGGCTATGCCGACCGGTTCTTCAAGTTTATCAGGCTCTTGACCGATAACCTGAACATAAATAGCTTTGGAGGCGGCTAGATTTCCTTCGGCGGCAATGCGGTCGGAACGCGCTTGTGAATAACGCGCCTCGGCTTGCGCCACATCGGTGCGGGTTACCTCTCCGACATTAAAACGTTCTTTGGTTTCCTCCATCCGCTTTTTTAAAAGTTTTTCATTGTTGACTTGCAATTTAACGATGGATTCATCTCGGACAACATTTAAATACGCGGTTGATGCTTCCAACAAAATCTGCTGTTCAACATTATATAAATTACTTTGTTCAGCTTTAACCGTATTATCGGCGGCTTTGACCGTATTCCAAGTTGAAAAACCATTAAAAATAGGTTGGCTTACCACAGCTGAAACCGACTCATCATAACCATCAGGCGTGACCGGTTGTTTTTCATTATGAATATGCGAATCAGAATAACTCCCTTCCAAAGCTAATGTCGGACGAAAACCGGATTTGGCAATAGCGACATTCTCATCTACGGCGCGCAAATATGCTCGTTGTGCCTGCAAGGTGGGGTTGTTGGTATAGGCACTGCCCATAGCCTCAAAAATCGTGGCGGCATCAGCGGTTGAAACTAACGCAGTAACCGTCAGTAAAGTCAATAAAAAAGTTTTTTTCATTTCTTTTCCTTGTTTTGTTTCTGTTCGTTTGTTCGGATTATTCAATATTTTAATTTGTTTTTCAAGTTTTATTACTTTGTTTATATCTTAAATTATTTAAAAAATCTTATATTGTTAAGTAAATTTCAAACAATTTTATGCTACTATTTGGATAATTGAGTATTTTAAATAAGGGAGCATATCGTGAAACGTGAAAAATCCAAAGCTATCAGTGAAATCAACAAAGCCAGATTGAAGCTTTCTATTGAACACTATATTAAATATTTTATCGGCAAAAGAGCCTGTGAACTGACCAAAGAAGAGGCTTTTGAGGCTATTGCTCTGGCCGTGCGCGAATTTGCCATGGATAGAATGTATCAAACGATTCATCGTTACAACGATGCAGGCTCTAAAAGAGTATATTATCTGTCCATAGAATATCTTATTGGCCGTTCTTTGGAAAACAATCTGCACAATCTGGAACTTTTTAATATTTTAAAAGATATTCATATAGACGGATTTCCCAATATTTCCATGCAAGAAATTTTTGATGCGGAATATGATCCGGCTTTGGGTAACGGCGGTTTGGGTAGATTGGCCGCGTGCTACCTTGATTCAATGGCTTCTTTGGGCATCGCCGGATTTGGCTACGGCATCAATTATCAATTCGGCTTATTTAAGCAAAAATTTCAAGACGGGTGGCAAATTGAGCAAGCCGACAGTTGGCTCGGCGAAAACTCGCCATGGCAATTTGCGCGGCAAGACCGCAGAGTTACAATCCCGATTTACGGAAACGTGGAAAGCTACATGGGTGCTGACGGCAAGCCCTATTTTACTTGGGTAAATACCCAGACGCTTTATGGCGTTCCTTATGATTTTCCAATTGTCGGATACGAAGGAAAATCCGTCAACTATTTGCGTTTATTCTCGGCCAAAACCGATGAAGAATTGGATATTAATGTTTTTAACGAAGGCGGTTATATGGAAGCGGTTAAAGATAAAATCAAAACCGAGACCATTTCCAAAGTTTTGTATCCGTCTGATGCCGTTGAATCCGGAAAAGCTTTGCGTTTGACCCAGCAATATTTCTTTGTATCTTGTGCCGTGCAAGATATTATCCGTCGGTTTTTAGAAAAGTGCAATGATTTTGACAAGATGCCCGAATATGTTTGTATTCAGCTCAATGATACGCATCCGGCATTGGCTATTGCCGAAATGATGCGATTGTTGATTGATCAATATGGACAAGAGTGGGATACCGCTTGGGCTATTACCACCAAAATTTTTGCCTATACCAACCATACTTTGCTACCGGAAGCTTTGGAAACATGGCCAACACGAATCTTGGGCAAAATGCTGCCGCGACATCTGCAGATTATTTATGAAATTAATAACCGTTTTGTAGAATTTGCTAAATCCAAATTCGGCGATGACTCGCCCAAAGTGGCAAAAGTATCCATTGTTTCCGGCGAAGGCGAAAATCAGATCATCCGGATGGCTAACCTTTCTATTGTTGGTTCCTTTTCGGTTAACGGCGTGGCCAAATTGCATTCGGAATTGATTAAAACCTCTCTGGTTCCTGAATTTTATGAACTTTGGCCGGAAAAATTTATTAACATCACCAACGGTATTACACCGCGACGCTGGTTGTTGCATGCCAATACGCCGTTGGCTGATCTGATTTCCGATAAAATCGGCAAAGGATGGATTACACATCTGGATGAACTGCAAAAATTAGAACAATTTACCAATGATGATAAATTCATTAAGAAGTTTGCTGAAAATAAAAAGACCAATAAAGAAAAATTGGCTTACCAGATATTTAAGAACACCGGCATTATGGTTAACGCCGACAGCGTTTATGTTGTTCATGCTAAACGGATTCATGAATACAAACGTCAATTAATGACTATTTTACAGGTTATCGGCGATTATCTGGCAATTATCAAAGACAATGCTCGGCCGATTTGCAACAAGACTTATGTGTTTGCCGGCAAAGCCGCACCGTCTTATACTTTTGCCAAACTTGTTATTAAATTGATAAATAATGTCGCTGACGTGGTCAACAATGATCCTCGGGTTAACAACGCCATTAAAGTTGTGTTTATTCCGGATTATAAAGTGTCGTTGGCCGAAAAACTTATTCCGGCGGCAGATATCAGCTTGCAGATTTCAACAGCAGGCTTTGAAGCCTCCGGTACGGGTAATATGAAATTTGCTTTAAACGGCGCTTTGACCGTCGGCACTTATGACGGCGCCAATATTGAAATCAGAGAGGCCGTCGGTGAAGATAACTTTTATTTGTTCGGGTTAAAAGACGAACAGATAAAAGCCATGCGCAGCTCTTACAAGCCTCGCGAGTTGTATGAAAAATCCGATTATCTCAAACGTATTTTAAATTCGCTTAATTCCAATATGTTTTGCGAAAAAGATCATGTTTTGTTGTTTAAGCCGATTTTTGAAGCACTGCTTACCAATGATTATTATTTTGTTTTGGCTGATTTGGAAGACTTCAACAAAGCTCTGCATGACGCTGAACATGATTATTTGGATACGAAAAAATGGAACAAAAAAGCTATCCTAAACGTTGCCAGAATCGGATATTTCTCCAGTGATCGGGCCGTTATGGAATATGCCGAAAAAATTTGGCATATCAAACCGGTTGATTAAGTGTGCCGTAAACGCAAAAACAGGTTTAGGCTTTATGCCCAAACCTGTTTTTTTGTAACTTTAAGCAGCCATATAAGCAACCCTGTCACCACCCACATCAATATGATTGAGAAACCAAAATTCAAAAAGCTTGATATCAAGTCTCCTAAATCATAAACCGTGTTATCAACCTGCAAAGTTGCCACAGCAGGTGGAAAAAGATTAAGCTGCACGAACAAAAAGAAAAAATGGCAGGTGATAAAAACGCCAAATGCCCAACTTTTTTTCTGCTCTAAAGCATAATAGCCGGAAATCACACCAACCAAAATAAGCAATGATGCAATAATTGTTTCCATAATCATAAAATTTTATGCTTTATGGTATGTTATGCGATATGTCATGTCAAGAAAATTAAGGTATATACCGACCGCTTCAATTTTTTTGCCTAAATTTAAAAATAATGCTTGCAAATAAAAATAAATTGCATTATTAACACTTACATCTGATGCGCCCGTAGCTCAATTGGATAGAGCATCTGACTACGGATCAGAAGGTTGTGAGTTCGAATCCCGCCGGGCGCGCCATTTTCTAGGCCCTTTCTTTTGAGAGGGCTTTTTTTGTATCTTTAAATAACATTGTCTTCTTGCG
>CALXZI010000050.1 GCA_944393205.1 uncultured Alphaproteobacteria bacterium
CAGTTGGCAAGCGTTCTAACGCGAGCCTTACGGAGCTAGACGCCATAAAAGCACCCAACGGTGCTTTTTTTAATGGTGTAGATAGACATTCACCATGAGCAAGGGCGGCGGCAGCAACCGCGGCGAATGGTTGAATGTCTATGACCGAAGCGCAGTTGGCAAGCGTTCTAACGCGAGCCTTACGAAGCTAGACGCCAAAACCTCCCTTAACGGGAGGTTTTTTGATGGCATATTTGATTTTGGGGAGCGAACCTTAAGACGTGCGAACCGATAGAAAAACAACTGAAGAACAAAGATATTTCATATCAAAATTATATGCTTGCAAAATCAGTCAAAATGATTATGCTTAAAGCAAATATTAAATAAGGTACATACCATGAAAAAACTTATTTTCGCCTTGGTGGCAACTCTTTTTGTATTGGGCGGCTGTTCGGAAGATAAAATCATCGGCACTTGGCTTCAACCAATTCCCGGAATGGAAGACGAGTTTCAAGGCATACGTTTAAACAAGGATGGTAGCGCCGATTCGGTTAACATGCGCACTCTTCAATACGACCATTGGCAACGCAAAGGTGATGTTCTTATTTTAACAGGACAAAGCATTGGCAATCATCAAACCATTACCATCAGAGAAGAATATAAAATTCAAAAGCTTGACAACCACACTTTAGAACTCTACGGCGGGGGTTCTTTCCTTAAATACACACGCTAAATCACAAGAGGAGAATAAATTATGTCACGTAAATTAGTTTTAAGTTTTTTGAGCATATGTCTTACTTTTTCCGCCTACGCTCAAACCCCAAAAACAGACGCGGTTTCCCAAGACAAAGCAACCGTCGCCGGTCAGGCCTCAACATCAAAATCAATGCAAAAAGCTTCCGTTACCACACAATTTACGGATTCGGATTTAGAAAAACAAATGGCAGAAGCCAACCTTGACAGCATTGAAACCTTAAAAAAACAAAATTTTGATTTTAACGCCAAGGATTCCGAAGGCAATCCGGCTTTATATTATCTGTTAACCCGCAACCCTGATTTAAAAGTTGCGCAAAAAGCCATTGAATATGGCGCCGATGTCAATATGCCGGCAAAAAACGGTATGATTCCTTTAAATGTAGCCACATCCAAAGCCAATGAATTGCAACTACAAATTATGATGATGAAAACGATGGGGCTGGATGTCGGCAATCCAGAAATTCAAGAAAAATTAAAAGAAAATCTGTTTCGGGAAATGAGTCGCATGAGTGAACTTACGCAAATGTTGATTGAAGCAGGCGCCGATATCAACCAAACAAGTTCTCTCGGCACTCCGCTGATGAATGCCGCCACCAATGCTTGGAACTTGGAAATTGTGCGTCTGCTTATCAATGCTGGTGCCGATTTAAACAAGACCGACAAAGACGGAAAAACAGCCCTCTTTTACGCAGCCTCTGGCGGCAATGATGATATTGTGACTTTACTTTTACAATCCGGTGCTGATGCAAACATCAAAGACAACAGCGGCAAAACTTACCTTGAAATTGAGCGTATTGATGTCGGAAATGTTCTGTAATCAATGTCTTTTTTGATATCTAAACCGGCAAAAAGCCGGTTTTTTCTTACCCTTGGTGCAAACGGTTAATATCTAAAAAATTTAATAGATTCTTTAGAATAAGACCTTTAAGATACATTCATAAACCCGCGCCGGCGGAAAAAACTTTTGGCGTGGGTATAACCCACTTTTATAAAGGATATATTATGCTGAAAATAAATAAATTAGGTAAAGCCGCGATTGCTGCTTTA
Organism: uncultured Alphaproteobacteria bacterium; assembly: GCA_944393205.1. GTDB lineage: Bacteria > Pseudomonadota > Alphaproteobacteria > RF32 > CAG-239 > CAAFZY01. Next base: position 1,783 of record CALXZI010000050.1, read on the forward strand.
TTTTCTATGTTTTTTATTTTCAAAGACGCGCATGCCTCGGAAATTGATTTGCACATTCCCTCGCTTGATGTCGTCTTTGATATTTTTGGTTTTAATATCACCGGTTCGCATATCTTGCTGACCGGTATGATTGTTTGCGTTCTTGGTATGCTTTTTGGTCTTTACGAATTTGTAAAAATTAAAAATCTGCCGGCGCACAAAGCCATGATTAACGTGGCCGAAACAATTTATGCCACATGCAAAACTTATATGAAACAACAGGCTGTTCTACTGCTGATTTTGGAATGTTTCATTGCTGTTTGCATTTTTTATTATTTCTTTTACTTAAACGAAGTTCCCATGCTCAAAGTCTTAAACATTTTATTATGGTCAGTTTTGGGTATTTTGGGCTCGTTTTCGGTCGCGTGGTTTGGTATGCGCATCAACACGTACGCTAACGCTCGCACTTCATTTGCCTCTCTTAAAGGTAAAGCTTTTCCGGTGATGAATTTGCCATTGCATTCAGGTATGTCTATCGGCGTATTGCTGATTTGCGTTGAACTGATTATGATGATTTTCATTCTTTTGTTTGTTCCGCGCGACAATGCCGGTGCCTGCTTCATCGGATTTGCGATTGGTGAATCTTTAGGTGCATCAGCTTTGCGTATTTGCGGCGGGATCTTTACCAAAATTGCCGATATTGGCGCCGACTTAATGAAAATCATTTTCAAAATTGATGAGGACGATGCCCGTAACCCCGGCGTGATTGCCGACTGCACCGGCGACAATGCCGGCGATTCGGTTGGCCCGACCGCCGATGGTTTTGAAACCTATGGCGTTACCGGCGTGGCTTTAATCAGCTTTATCGTTTTGGGCGCCGGCATGATGTATGCCTCTGACGGTAGCTTGGTTTTAATGCAAAACGGTATTGATATTCAAGCTCGTTTGATTACGTGGATTTTCACCATGCGCGTGTTGATGATTTTAACATCCATTTGTTCTTATGCGCTAAACAACTGGATTTCCAAAACCCGCTTTGGCGAAAAAGAAAAATTCAACTTTGAAACGCCTTTAACAAGCTTGGTATGGCTTACATCCATTATTTCCATTCTCGTTACTTTCGGTGTTTCTTATGTCATGATTGACCGTGAAGTATTCGGACCGGATTTGTGGTGGAAACTTTCAACCATCATCAGCTGCGGAACTTTAGCCGCTGCGCTCATTCCGGAATTCACCAAAATTTTCACGTCTTCAAAATCCAAACATGTTGAAGAAGTCGTCAATGCCAGCCGCGAAGCCGGTGCTTCCTTAAATATCATTTCCGGCATTGTTGCCGGCAATTTCTCCGGTTTCTGGCAGGGAATTGTTATGGTTGGCTTAATGGTTATTGCATTTTTCACCGCCCGCACGGGACTTGATGCCTATATGGTCTATCCGACGGTCTTTGCCTTCGGCTTGGTGGCTTTTGGTATGCTCGGTATGGGGCCGGTAACCATAGCCGTTGACTCTTATGGTCCGGTAACTGACAATGCCCAGTCTGTTTTTGAACTTTCACAGATTGAACAAATTAAAGGTATCAAAAAAGAAATCAAAGATGACTATGGCTTTGAACCGAATTTTGAATTGGGCAAACACTTGCTGGAAGAAAATGATTCAGCCGGCAACACCTTTAAGGCGACAGCCAAGCCGGTTTTAATCGGCACGGCTGTGATTGGCGCAACAACAATGATATTCTCTATCATTTTGTTGTTAAACCTATCCTTAAACTTGCTTGATCCGTATGTTCTGTTCGGCTTGATTTTGGGTGGCGCAGTCATTTACTGGTTCTCTGGCGCATCCATGCAAGCTGTTTCAGCCGGTGCTTATCGTGCCGTAAATTACATCAAACAGCATATTCACTTGGATGGCAAAACGGCAGCTTCTGTTGAAGATTCCAAAAATGTTGTTCGTATTTGCACAATTTATGCGCAAAAAGGTATGTTCAACATCTTTATTGTTATCTTTTCTTTCACGATAGCTTTTGCCTGTTTTGATGCCAATTTGTTTGCAAGCTACCTGATTTCAATCGCCATCTTCGGACTTTTCCAAGCGTTGTATATGGCAAACGCCGGCGGCGCATGGGACAACGCCAAAAAGGTGGTTGAGGTTGACTTGGAAGAAAAAGGCACGCCTTTACATGCTGCCGCTGTCGTCGGCGATACTGTGGGCGATCCTTATAAAGACACCTCGTCAGTTGCTTTAAATCCGATCATTAAATTCACAACATTGTTCGGATTGTTAGCCGTTGAAATGGCGGCCAAAGCACCGGTTTGTGTTTCAACCGGCCTAGGCATCTTCTTCTTCCTGCTGGGTTTGGTATTTGTATGGCGTTCGTTTTATGCCATGCGAATTGAAGCTGCAGCAAAAGATTAAGCTCATGCAACAAACAAAGAATCCTGCCTTAACGGCAGGATTTTTTATATTTACGCAAACAATGATTTATAAAAAAACACCTCTGCATAAAACAGAGGCATTTTTTATAAACAATAATCTGATTTTAGAAGCCCATGCCGCCTTGCATACCGCCCATACCGGCAGCGCCTTGACCGCAATGGCATTCTTTAACCGGCGCTTCGGTAACCATAGCTTCGGTTGTAATCAATAACCCGCCGACCGACGCCGCATCTTGCAAAGCCGTGCGCACAACCTTTGTCGGGTCAACAATACCGGCTTTAATCATATCGGTATATTCCCCGCTCTGGGCATTATAGCCATAGTTGGCATCTGTGCTTTCCAAAAGTTTGCCGACAATAACCGCGCCGTCAACACCCGCATTGTCCGCAATCTGACGAACCGGTGCCTGAATGGCCTTACGGATGATGTTAATACCAACCTTTTGATCTTCATTTTCAGCCGTCAGCTTATCCAAAACCTTGGAGGCATAAAGCAAAGCCACGCCGCCGCCGGCGACCACGCCTTCTTTAACCGCCGCACGTGTTGCGTTCAAAGCATCGTCAATACGGTCTTTCTTTTCTTTAACTTCAACTTCGGAAGAGCCGCCGACACGTAGCACCGCCACACCGCCGGAAAGCTTACCTAAACGCTCTTGCAACTTTTCGCGATCATAATCCGAAGTGGTTGCTTCAATTTCTTTACGGATTTGAGCAGCGCGGGCATCAATCAAATCTTTCTGACCGGCACCGTCAATGATTGTTGTATCGTCTTTAGTGATTTCAACCCGTTTAGATGTACCGAGCATATCCAAAGTAACATTTTCAATCTTCATACCGAGTTCTTCAGAAACAACCTGTCCACCGGTCAACACAGCCATATCCTGCAGCATGGCTTTGCGGCGATCGCCGAAGCCCGGCGCCTTAACCGCGCAAACTTTCAAGCCGCCGCGGATACGGTTGACGACCAACGTTGCCAAAGCTTCGCCTTCAATATCTTCGGCAATAATCAACAGCGGACGACCGGATTGAACAACAGCTTCCAAAACCGGCAGCATCGGCTGCAGGCTGGAAATTTTCTGATCATAAAGCAGAATATACGGATTGTCATATTCGCAGCTCATCTTGTCCGGATTTGTCACAAAATAAGGGGAAAGATAACCGCGGTCAAACTGCATACCTTCCACCACATCAAGTTCAGTTTCCAACCCTTTGGCATCTTCAACCGTAATCACGCCGTCGTTACCGACTTTTTCCATGGCTCTTGCCAGATATTCGCCGATACTGGTATCGCCGTTGGCAGAAATTGTACCGACTTGGGCGATTTCTTCCGATGTCTTGATTTCTTTGGAACGTGATTTCACATCTTCAACCACGGCTTCCACCGCCATATCAATACCGCGTTTCAAATCCATCGGGTTAATACCTGCGGCCACAGCTTTGCATCCTTCTTTAATAATAGCTTCTGCCAAAACGGTTGCTGTTGTTGTACCGTCACCGGCCTTGTCAGCTGTTTTTTGAGCGACTTCTTTAACCAACTGCGCGCCCATGTTTTCAAACTTGTCAGCCAATTCAATTTCTTTAGCGACCGAAACGCCGTCTTTAGTGATTTTCGGTGCACCGTAAGACTTATCCAACATCACATTACGGCCTTTCGGACCCAACGTCACTTTCACGGTTTTGGCAAGTGTTTCCACGCCTTTAAGCATTTTGCTGCGGGCATCGCTGCCAAATTCAATATCTTTTGCTGCCATTTTAACTTATCCTTTCCTTATTCTACAATTGCCAAAATATCGTCTTCTCTAATCATCAAACGGCTTTCACCATCAATTTTGACTTCCGTTCCGGCATATTTGCCGAACAAAACTTTATCGCCGACTTTAACTGTCATCGCAACAACTTTGCCGTCCGGCGCAACTCGTCCCGTCCCAACAGCTTCCACAACACCCTCTGAAGGCTTTTCTTTAGCTGTATCCGGAATGATAATTCCGCCGTTTGTCTTATTTTCTTCTTCCAAACGGCGAACCAAAACTCTGTCATGTAAAGGTTTAATTTTCATCGTTTTTTTCCTTTCTTAAAATTAACTAATACTTTAGTTAGTGTTTAGAAACACACTTGTCAAGACGCATACTGCAATTTTCATAAACATATTTTTTGCAAATATTATATTGACAAAATTTTCAAAAACTCTATAATAAGCGACAAACCAAATAATTATAGGAATTATGGAACATCAATTAAAAACTTATGTAACCATGATCCTGCCAGAGTTTTACCCGCAGGACATAATTGAAAAATTTTCCCCGAAAGGGAAATGGTTAAATGAAATTAAGGATCCGAACATCATCCGACGTTACATCAACTGTCTGGATGCAAGGATTCCTGAATATATAAAAAATGCCGAACATTATCGGCAAAAACTATACAGTGCAAACTGTGTAAACGTTCCAAAGATGAGCAATTTTCTTCGGCTTAATAAGATGCTGTTGGAAGATACGCTCAAAAAAACCACAAATGAGCTCTTGCAAAAATATTACAGGATTCATCTGTGCTTAAATGACGGCTCGACCGTTTTGGAACGTGACAAAATGAACGCCATGGCACACCGGCTGGAAAGCAAGATTATAGATTTTTATAATCAGCCCAAGCCTTTTAATATCAATGAAATGCAACGTTTTTTAGTTATCGTTGCACTGTTCTCAAATTGTGATTATTGCCACAATGAAACAACCAGAGAACAGTTCGTTGACATGGTGGATATTTTTGAAGATTAAACCGCGTTGCGGTCTCTTTTTTTTTCTTTTAGCCATTTTGCCGGAGCCGCTTGTGAAAGTCGCTCCGGTTTTTTTATTTTAAAAAATAAATAAAAATATTGACAAAAAATGTTTTAAGCATATACTATAAGATAGTAACCAAACTATTAAGATATATGAACAATACAGCCAAAAAAGAAGCCTGCGCGGCATTAAGCGGAAAAGAGATTTTTTCCCAAGAAGCAGTAGCAAATTACTTAAAAATCAGCAACTACAAAACCAAACAAACTTGGGTTGTTGACATTCAAAAGCCGGAAAAAATCTGTCACTATGTGACCAGTCTGGAAGACGATGTATCCAGACTCCGCCGAAAAAGTTTCCGCCTGTTAAGTAGACTACAGGTAGAGGAACTGTTACCGCAGGTGCAAAACAAAAAAATCGGCGATTATGCCAAAATCCAGCTCGCGTTGC
>CALXZI010000051.1 GCA_944393205.1 uncultured Alphaproteobacteria bacterium
ATGCGGGTATAGCTCAGGGGTAGAGCGCAACCTTGCCAAGGTTGATGTCGTGGGTCCGAATCCCATTGCCCGCTCCAATTCAATAAGTCTCCTGAACGGAGGCTTTTTTTATAAACAAACATTATCGGGCGCAACCAAATGTCTGCTACACAAAAAAGAAATCGGGAATTACGTTTTGAACGCGAAGCTAAAGCATTGCAAAAAAATCTGGAAAAACGCAAAAAGCAACAAGCCGAACGCGAGAAAATCAAACAACAAAAGGATGTGAAAAATGGACAAAATTAAAATCATCGGCGGCAATCAACTAAACGGAAAAATATATATCAGCGGCGCTAAAAATGCTGCTCTTCCCCTAATTTGCGCAAGTTTATTGACCGATGAACCTATTGCATTATCCAATATGCCGATTTTATCCGATATAAAATCATTAAACGCCCTGCTTGTCCAACTCGGCACGGAAATCAAAGAAGAAGACGCCAAAAACGGCAAACACGAATCAAAAACATATACCTATCAAACCAAAAAGTTTTCCAGTTTGATAGCGCCTTATGACTATGTCCGTAAAATGCGTGCCTCTTATTATGTTTTAGGGCCTGTTTTAGCACGCGTCGGCCACGTAGAACTATCTCTCCCCGGCGGTTGTGCAATCGGTGCCCGTCCTATGGATATTCATTTAAACTCATTAGAACAGATGGGTGCAAAAATTGAGATTAAAAACGGCTACGTCGTAGCTGATGCCAAAGACGGTCTAAAAGGCGCCCACATTATTTTTCCGAAAGCATCAGTCGGCGCCACCTGCAATATTTTAATGGCAGCAACCTTGGCCAAAGGAACAACCCGAATTGAAAACGCCGCTAAAGAACCAGAGATTGGCAATTTGATAGAATTACTCACGGCAATGGGTGCAAAAATTGAAGGTAAGAACACCTCCATCCTAACCATTGAAGGGGTTAAATCCTTGCACAGCGCTGCTCACACTGTAATACCCGACCGCATTGAAGCCGGTTCATATGCCATTGCCGCGGCCATCACCAAAGGACGGATTGATTTGTTAAATGCCCGAGCCGAACATTTACAAACACCGCTGAATATTTTGCGCGCCATGGACATCAAAGTTACCGAAAATCCAGAAAGCATTACGATTGATGCGCGCAATGCCTTAATGCAAGGTCAGGATATTATGACCGATTATTACCCCGGTTTTCCGACTGACTTACAAGCACAGTTTATGGCTCTAATGACTGTGGTCCCCGGCGCCTCACTCGTAACTGAAAATATTTGGGAAAACCGTTTCATGCATGTACCGGAGTTAATGCGTATGGGTGCCAATATAAACATTCACGGTTATGCATCTGCCATTGTCCGCGGCGTTAAAAAACTTTCCGGCGCGCCGGTAATGGCCACCGATTTACGAGCGTCTTTTGCCTTGGTTTTAGCGGGGCTGGCTGCCGAAGGCGAAACGATTGTCAATCGCGTTTACCACCTTGACCGCGGCTATGAAAAGCTGGAAGAAAAGTTGCGCGGCGTCGGTGCCGATATTGAAAGAGTTAAAGAAACGGATTAAATTAGTTAAGAAAGGAAAAAGCATGAAAAAAATTTTATCTTTATGCGGCGTTTTAGCCTTGTCTGCCTGCGTAAATACCGCATCTTTAAACGGTGAATATAAAATGCTCAATGCGCCGGAAAATGCTGAAATCACCATTGGTTTTGAAGGCGACCGTTATTTCGGCAACGCCGCCATCAATCGCTATTTCGGCTCTTTTGAAAAAGAGCGTAATCAAATCAAGTTCGGTCCATCCGGCGCCACCATGATGGCCGGCCCTGAAAAACTGATGAAAGCGGAACGCCAATATTTGCAAGATTTATCAAAAATCACATCTTATACTTTAGACGGCGATACGCTTACCTTAACCGGCGACGGCACGGTATTAACCTTTGAAAAACAAAAAAAAGGGAAATAAATTTCCCTTTTTTTTAATTTAAGCCCCTAGCGCCCGAGAAAATACTTTATGGCAGCATTTTTATCACCTAGGCCTTGTTTTACATAAAAAGCACAGGCAATATCTAACAATGCGGAAAGCGTGTAGCTTTTATTTAATTTCTGTCGTTCTTGTTTATATACGGCAAATTCTTTGCGGTATTTAAAACAGAAAAAAAGCCCTTGTCTGCGCAAACGACGTAATGTTTCACACACATTAGTATACATCTGCCATTCCTCTAAAAAGCATCGGCACAAATCTTGTTCACTTTCCGCAGCTTGTCCATCTTGAAACGATGATTTCAAATCCGCAGAAGCTGGAACAATTGCAATATCGCGTGGTTTTAAGGAATCAGAAAATTTCAAGACCACTGCATCTGCCGCGGTTTTATCACCGTCAAATTTGTCACGCAACCACATGGCTATGGCAAACTGCCAATGGGGAGAAGCTGATTTTAAAATACTCGCGAACAAACCAAGTTCGCTTAATTGATAACAATTCATATCCAATAATATTAAGATTACTTTTAACATATCTTTTCAAGGCTTTTTGTCAAGCATAAAAATATGTCGCCGACAAACGCCGACGACATATATTAAGCCTCAAAAGCTAAAAAATTCTCTGGCTTGAACATCATTACCCAAACCTTCGGATACATAAAGGCAGCAGGCGATTTCTGCCAATGTTTGCAAAGGTAAGGACTTATTTTTAACAACCATGAGTTTGCGATACTTTTTTATGCCTTTGATACAGTTTAAAACGCCTTGTGAACGCATTTTTCCGAGTTTTCCGGCGGCATCTTGATAAGAATCATAAGCCAAAAGAAAACGTTCCAAAGCAAAAGGAGAAATGTTTTGCAAAGCACCGTTGATTTCTCCCCTGATCTGACCTTCATAAACGGCCACGGCATCATCCAAACCCGCATATTCGGCCAAAACTTCACTATGGTCGTTTGCCACGATTTCTGCCATAGCCGCATTTTTAGCCAACTCGGAAATACGTGCATCAAACCATTGTTTCAGATTTTCTGCCCAGACAGGATTGGAATCTCTTGTCTGCACGGCACAAACAAACTCCCCGAGTTCATTCATGCGAAATTTTTTTGCTTCCATATCATAATATTTTAAAAATTTGCTTTGTTTTCAACATATAAGGATGTTTCTTTTTTGTCAATAAAAATTTCATCATCCATTATATTTCTCGGCTTTCAAAACCACGCCTTTTTCTACGCCTATAATTTTAACTTTATCACCTTTTTTTAAATTACCGTCCACTTCAACCAACCAGAACGTATCGCCGATTTTAGCTTTAGCTCGGCCGTCAACGGCATCTTCGCTCAAATTATATACTTTTCCGATATGAGCGCCCGCCATATCATTCAAATATTTATATTTTTCCGGCACTTTGCTTTTATTGATAATTTTAGTGTAAACATACCAGCCGATACCGGCAAACAAGGCCGAAACAAACGCAAAACAAACCAAGATTTCAACACCACTTAAAAGGACAAAATTAACCAAAATCCCCATCACAAAAGCAGCCAAGCCAAACCAGATAAGATATGTCCCCGGCAAAAACAACTCCAATAAAACCAATATCAGTCCGAAAGTAAACCATCCCAGATAAGTCATTTCTTCAACATATGTCAAAAAATCCATTGTATTCTCCTAAAACATCTGCCGCCGTTGTCACGAACGGCGGCTTAATTTTTTAACAATTTTTATTTTTTCTTTTTATCATCAAAAACTTCCTTGGCTATCTCGGCAATACCGGTTAAAGCCCCTGCCACGTTGGTAACATCAGTCGGCAGCATTAAAAGTTTTTGATTGGGCGAGGTAATAATGCCTTGCAGTGCATCAATATATTTCTGTCCCAAAAAGTAATTCAATGCCTGCGGATTGCCGGCTTTGATGGCATCTGAAACCATCTTGGTGGCGGTCGCCTCGGCTTGCGCCTGACGTTCGCGCGCTTCTGCCTCGCGGAAGGCCGCTTCTTTTTGCGCCTCGGCAGCCAAAATAACCGCCTGTTTTTCGCCCTCGGCTTTCAAAATCTCCGATTGGCGGATGCCTTCCGCCTCCAAAATACTGGCGCGTTTATCGCGTTCGGCTTTCATCTGCCGCGCCATGGCATCAATCAAATCCGCCGGCGGTGTAATGTCTTTAATTTCCACCCGAGTCACTTTCACACCCCAAGGCACTGTGGCTTCATCCACCACCGAAAGCAGTTGATGATTAATCGTATCGCGGCGGGAAAGCAGCTCATCCATTTCCATGCTGCCCATCACGGTACGGATGTTAGTCATAATCAAATTCAAAATCGCCGCATCCAGATTTTTAACCTGATAAGCGGCATTAACCGCGTTTTGAATTTGGAAGAACAAAACACCATCTACCCTCACCATGGCGTTATCTTTGGTAATAACATCCTGCGACGGCACATCCAAAACCTGCTCCATACGGTTAACCTTGGCACCGATTCTTTCCACCACCGGTATCACAAAATGAAATCCCGGTTCCAGCGTGCGGGTAAAACGCCCAAAACTTTCTACCGTATATTCGTATCCTTGGCGGACGATAACGATTGAGGTTATCATAACAAACAACACAACCACAATCAAAACAATAGCAAATTCCATAAAAAAAATCCCCTTATAAAGTTTCTCTTATAAGAAGATTTTGCCAATTTTTAGCAAATATGCAACTTAAAAACAAGTTGTCAACACAACTTAAATTTTCAGAACTTCATCAACGGCCTTTGCCATCACTTCGGCACTGTGTTTCAAGATTTGTTCCTCTTCAGCGTTAAGTTCCGGCACCACCGCATGAACAGCACCGTCCTGCCCGACAATTGCCGGCAAAGAAAGCGGTACGTTCTTAACGCCGCACACATTGTCTTGTACCACAGAAACCGTCAATTCCCGACGTTCGTTTTTAACGATTGCTCCGCAAATTTTCACCAAAGAAGCCGCAATACCGTAATAAGTCGCCTTTTTGCCGCGATAGATCTTAAAACCGGCATCAATCACATCTGCCGACATTTGTTTTTTAAAAGCGTCATTCAATGGCTTGTCGGATTTGAGAGCATATTTTTCAAGCGCCAAACCGCCGACTGACGCAGTGGACCACGACACCAACGAAGAAGAACCGTGCTCACCCAAAACATAGGCATGAACCGATTGCGGAGACACATTAAAATATTCGCCCAGCATTGTCCGATAACGTGCCGTATCCAACACCGTTCCCGAACCGATAACTTTTTCTTTTGCAAAACCGGAAATTTTTAGCGCCAAAGCAGTCATCACATCAACAGGGTTGGTAGCCAATAAAATAATACATTCGGGTGCATTTTCAGCAATCAGCGGCACAATTTGTTTCAAGATTTTGGCATTACTTTCTAATAATACCAGCCGATTGTCGGTCAGAGCTTTTTGACTGTCTACGGTAATAATGACAATACCGGCGCCTTTCAAATCGGCATAAGTACCGTTATAAATTTTACATTCCGAATTCAAAGCCGCCGCATGCAACACATCCAAAGCTTCGGCTTCGGCTTTTACCCCATTGATATCCACCAGCACGATTTCTTGTGCCAAACCTTTAACCACCAACGTATAAGCCGTGGTACTACCGACAAAACCGGCACCGATAATCCCGATTTTCATGATTATTTACTCCTAAAAACAAAATCAACATCTGCCTTTCATTTACCCTTTGTTTTCAGCTTTAGCAAATAACATTACATAACGTTTTGTTACAAAAAAAACTTTCCCGAACACATCGGAGAAAGTTTTTTTGTAACATCATCAAAGCGTTTCCAAATGCTGCATATAAATTTGACATTGTCTGCGCTCAATTTTTTCTTGCTTACCCGAGATATGCTCATCACCACGCAAAATTTGTTCAATTTCGTGCTGTAGCCATTCTTTCAGGCATTCGCGATATCGGCGGGGCAATTTTTCGGCCTGATGCTTAAAAGTTTCCACTCTGGGAGCGTCATTAACCAAACCGCCGACAGCTCTCGGTAATTGTGTGTCAAGCCTGTACCAAAGCTGCCTGCCTTTTCTTAAGCGCGCTTTTTTATCGGCCAAGCCTAATCGTATTAAAATGCTCATAATATAATAAAAATTTAAGATTTACCCAAACTTTAACGGAGTTTATTTTTAAAGTAAAGCCTTTTGACGCACTTTTTTCATTAAGGTTGACATCGGATAAGCATCCAAATCTTCCGGCTTGACGAACAAATCGCCGTTTATCGCCTGTGTCTGTCGCACCTGATGAATGTTAAGCTTCATTTTGATGTGAGTAAAGATATGCGTCACAAACAAACCGCTATCCGCAGCGTCATCAAACAGCGCCGTTTCGCTCCATGGGAACTCATACAATCCGGAAAGCAAGCCTTTTTCCAACCGTTTCCGAAGCAAAACATCACCGTTTGAATTACGTACGATATACACAAAACCATTCAATTCTTTCTTTGCCGTTTTGCTTCGTAGCGGAATTTTCTCAATATCAGCGCGCCCGAACGACAAACACGATTCCTTAAATGGACAAAACGCGCACCGCGGCTTTTTAGGCGTACAGATTAAAGCGCCCAAATCCATAATGGCCGAAGCATAATCTGCCGGATGATTCTTATCGGTTAATGATTCTGCCTTTTGCCGGATAATGTCTTTAAGTTCATCAAGCGGCGCCGTCAAATGATACAAGCGGCAAATAATACGGATAACATTGCCGTCCACCACCGTCTCCGGTTGATTAAAAGCCAATGCCAGAAAACTTGCCATGGTATACGCACCCAATCCTTTTAATTTACCGACATCTTCTTTTTTTTGAGGAAATTTACCACCGAAATCATTAACAATCATTTGCGCCGTGGCGTGCAAAGAGCGCGCACGGGTATAATATCCCAACCCCTGCCAATAAAAATAAACTTCATCCAAAGAAGCGGCCGCCAAACTTTCCACTGTCGGAAAACGCTGCATAAAACGTTCAAAATAAGATAAAACCGTTTTAACCGTCGTTTGTTGCAACATAATTTCCGAAACCAACACGGCATACGGGTCAGGATGTGCGCCGCCCTTAAAACGCCAAGGCAAATTACGTCCGTAAAGGTCGTACCATTGCAAAAGATTTTTTGTTAAATTAATGCTCATGTGCAAAGTTTTACACCAAAAAAAACAAAAGTACCAAGTGTTTTTAAAATATTTTATCATCTGTTTTTTAGATGACGCTTTGAAACATTTAATTCACGGAAGCAAACTCACTTGAGGAAGAACCGTAATAAACAGTCGGTTGTAACTTATCCCCACGAGACTCTTTAAAATTGCAAAAAAAAAAAACGGTTTAGAATGACGAGCAAATAAGTA
>CALXZI010000052.1 GCA_944393205.1 uncultured Alphaproteobacteria bacterium
TGATTAAACCGAATGTATCTACCGCGATTTACGACAATTTAAGTTCAAATATTACTATTTTTCGCTCGGACGGCGACGGCGTATATTTCATATACGGTATGAGTAATGTTAGCGATGATAACCATACCATCTGTCGCAACATTTTAGAATCTTTCAAGGAATATTCCGATGTGTTGTTCGCCTTGGGCGTTAATTCCGATACGGAAGAAGGTATGAATCAACAAGATTGGTATTATGGCGACAGTTTTTCTGATAATTATAAAAAAATTCATCAGCTTGACATCAGCACCATGAATTCACTTTGCGAAAAGTGCGATAGCAATCGGTGTGGCATTGTTGCCATTGTAGACTCTGATTAAAGCATTAAAAAAACCGGTTTAAGAACCGGTTTTTTTGTTTTTAGAATGTGTATAAATCGCTACCGGCGTGCTCACAAAGCGGAAAATAATTAAAATATACACTCAGTAAAATCAGCGCCAGCACCGGCACCACAACCTTTTCAAACGGAAAATGAGCATGCCCGCCGTTTTTGGCTTTCATCCACTGGTAAAAATCCGAAGAAAGAATCATCACCACCGCACCAGCCAATGTGCTGAACAAAAACGGATCAAGATATAAGATGCCTATCACCTCGGAATGATATTCCAGCTCGCTGATATACATAAAGCCAATCATCGCCACCGAGACAATTAAAATGGTCGGATTGCGCCATTTGGAAACCCACCATCCTTTTTTATCAAACCATTTTATCGTCCAATAGCCCAACAAAACCAAGAACGCGCCGGCCCAAACACCGACAACGCTGTCATCCACACCAAGGCTGCGGGCAATTTCCAACGAAGCGCCAACCGCAACCGTGCACACCGCACACGCCGGATTTGCCATAGCTGATTTCACAAAAAACAAACTTACCAGCAAACATAAAGTCAAAAACATTTTCTTAATCCCTTAAATTAAATTTCGTTATATTATTTATTCATAAACAGAAAAAATCAACTGTTTAATTTTTATAAATATGACAATAATAATATGTATTGAAAATGTCAAGTATTTTCTTACCACCCTTTGGCTGCCCGCGACCACAAACGTTTATCATTATCTCTCGGATGGCAGCAAACACCGCAAACGCATGGTTTGGAGCATCCGGTAATTTGGGGATAACAAAACGGAATTTTTTCCACATAACAACGCGCGGCATCGGCAAAAATACGCGCTTCCATATAATGACCGCTGATGCCGTATTCATCACTTGATTTTATTTGCGGCGGGGTTTTAAAACGTGAAAAAATTTCGCTGAAAATTTTTGTATGCGAATCCAAAGCAACCGGCAAAAACCTATCTTGCAAAATATGCCTAAAATCTTCCATCGGCAACGGATTTTGCCAACCGCCGCCGAATAATAAAATATGCTCGGGCATGGGCATATCCCGCGGCACAAAACGCAAACTTAATGCCAAGGTATAAGCGCTGAAATATTCCGCACTGCGCAAAATATCTTCCGGCTTATATGCGTTGGACAAGTCAGGCAGTTTATACCTTTGCGGATCGGAAGATTTCGGCGGGCACTGTTCATAAAAATTTCGGCTGCTTTTATCTATTGCCGAATAAGAATAAAATTGTTGGACAATTTCTTTGATGATTTTTCCCCGCGTGCCAATTGTGCCGTTTTCATCACAGTTTTTGTTCCAAAAACGCTGCGCCAGCATATCCGGAAAATGATTAAACGGACCGGAATCCCAGCCGATGATTTGTTGTTTGGATTTATTTATCAAGGCAATATTTCCGGTATTGCCGGCGTTGCAAAAAGCTATCGTATGCTTATTGATATTCGTTAGCGAATCTACCAAGTGCAAATTATGCACCGGCGCTAACGGCGCCCCCTCGCCGCCTAAAAATATATCATCAGAACGAAAATCATACACCACCGGTATACCGACCGCATCTGCCAACAACTGCGCATTGCCGACTTGCAATGTATAAGCTTTTTTACCACCTGCTACCGATGGCGGAAAATGATCCAGCGTCTGACCATGAAAACCAATTGCTCGCACGGTTGACGGCTGAATTTTATTTTCATCCAAAAAATGTTTAACCGCTTCGGCAACAAAGGCGGAATACTGATTGATAATGTTGATAAAATCGGGGTCAGATGCCAGCTCTTTCATATCTGATTTGGCAGTTTTAACCATGCTGCGCAAATGAAGAATTTGCTCGCGTAACTTTTGCGGATATGGTATTGTGCCAGCGGCTTTATCTTGAATGGAATCTTCAGCAAAATCACTTAAAACAATATCTGCCGCATCCAAGGAATTGCCGGTCATAACTCCTATGTAACGCATAATAAAAAATCTCCGGTAATGTTACCGGAGATTGTATGCAAAAGATTTTAAGATTTATTTAACCTACTCTAACTGCTTCGTTGATATTTACCTTCGTCGGTGCCTCCTTTCCCTGTACAAAAGCAGAAAAATCACGTTTAAAAGCTTGGATATCACCCATGCCTAAATCTTTATAAACTTTAGCCGACAGATAAATATAATCTTCGGCAAACATATATGCACCATGGCGCGCATTAAAACCGGCTTTAGCCGCTTTCATTGCCGCAATGCTTTCAATGCTCGTAACTTGATTGATCACTGCCGAGAAATTGACTTTTTCCGACGGAAAAGGATTAATTTTTTCCAACGTTGAGCGTAAGAGCATAAACATTTTTGACTTGTCGCTTTTGGCTACGTTCAAGACTTCCAAAAACTGCTGCCCGAAAGTTTTGTTCTGCATACTCATCATCGGATTCCTCCTTTCGTCCATAATTATATTATGTTTTAAATATATCATAGAACCGGAGGGATTGCAATATGAAATTGTCACAAAAATGTAACAATTGGTATCTAAAAATTACGGTCAATAATGAAGTGCGCCAAGGCTTGCAAATTACGACCACGGTTACCAAAAACTGATACAATTTCAACAGCTTGATTAATTAAATCCGTTGAAATACGACGGGCTTTTTCCACCCCGTAACAATTAACAAACGTCAGCTTGTTTTGGTCTTTGTCTTTTTTTAATGTTTTACCAACCAATTGAGGATCGCCTTCGGCATCTAAAATGTCATCGGCAATTTGAAATGCTATGCCGATTTTACGGGAATAATCATGCAGGATTTTACGTTGCTGCACATCCGCACCGCCAATAACCGCGCCGGCTTCACAAGCATAGCTTAACAAACAACCTGTTTTCATTTCTTCAATATGACCGATAAGCTCTAATGGATTTTCCGGATTGGTAACTTTTTCAGCATACAAATCCAACATTTGTCCGGCGACCATACCTTTGAACGCACCGGCGCCTTGTGACAATAAACGAATTAATTCAATTTTGACATCTGCCGAATAATCTGCCTTGGCCAAAATTTCAAAAGCATAAGTGAGCAAACCGTCTCCGGCCAAAATTGCCGTTGCTTCATCAAATTGTTTGTGGCAAGTCGGTTTGCCGCGGCGCAGGTCATCATTATCCATCGCCGGCAAATCATCATGTATTAATGAATAAGAATGTAACATTTCTAAAGAGGCCGCCGCCTGAAAAGATTGTTCAAAGCTTTTGCCAAAAAGACCTGCCGTTTCATAAACCAAATAAGGACGCAAGCGCTTGCCGCCATTCATAACCGAATATTTCATCGCTTCAACCACACGTGCTTCAGGACCACTTGCATCATTAAACAAGGTTTCAATTTCCGCATTGAAACGTGCAGAATATTCTTTTAAAATTTCTTTGATATCTATCATTGTTCTTCCGATTTATCCAATGGTTGCGTCAAAATTTCTCCTTCCGGCGAAATTTCTATTTTCTCAATTTTTAATTGCGCTTTTTGCAGTTTTTCTTCACAAATTTTTTTTAACGCCACGGCTTTTTCATATGCTTCAACCGCATCATCAAGTTTTATGCGGCCGCCTTCTAAATCCTTGACGATGTTTTCTAACTTTTGCAAGGCTTCTTCAAAACTCAAATTTTCAAATTCTTCATGTTTCATTCTGGACACTCCCGTTGCCGTAGATGTTATTACATCATTTGACGGAAGGCAATTTTTAAATTAATTTTTTGTGCATTTAAATTTTAATATTGACTAATATAATATGTTGCATAATAATTTGGTATATATAAAAAATCACGCAACATAAGTATATACATTAGCTTGATAAGAGCTTGTTTTGTCCTGATTGCACGCTAAATTTATAAATATTGGTTATTCTTGAAGGAGGAACAATATGAACATTGCAGATATTTCATCAAAATCCGTCATATTAAAAGCTTTGGCCAACGCCAAAAGATTGGAAATTTTGTGCTATCTTAAAAAAGAAGAATTGTGCGTCAGCGCATTGGAAGATCTGGTAGGGTTGACTCAATCAGCCTTGTCACAGCATTTGGCTGTTTTAAGAAAAGCAAATGTCGTCAAAACCCGCCGGCATGCCCAAACCATATATTATCGCATGGATAATCCGCTGGTCAAAGACCTTATGAAACTTTTGAAACTGTAAATATTTCACGGAAAGCCTCATGAGTAAAATTATCTGGCCGGCCGGAACCTTATTAGCACCCTTACCTCCGGCATTGATTTCTTCCGGCACAGTTGAAAAACCCAATGTAATGACGGCAGCATGGACGGGAATTGTCTGCACCAATCCGGTATTGACGTATGTATCTATCCGCCCATCGCGTTTGTCGCATGAGATTATAACCCAAAATAAAGAATTTGTAATTAATGTTCCAAATCTCGCTTTAGCTAAAGCTACGGATTTTTGCGGGGTGAAATCTGGACGGGATATTGATAAGTTCAAAGCCACCGGCTTAACTGCAGCACCGTGTTCTAAAATCAAAGCGCCGCAAATTGCCGAAGCGCCGATTTCATTAGAATGTCAAATCAAAGAAATCCGCCCGTTCGGCACGCACGATATGTTTTTGGCCGAGGTTTTAGCCGTTCATGTTGATGATAATTATCTTGATGCACAAGGAGCTTTGCATTTGGAAAAAGCCGGATTGCTTGCATATGCCCACGGTTTTTATTACACTCTCGGCCGCCAACTCGGAAAATTCGGATTTTCGGTGGAAAAACCAAAGACCGTTAAAAAACGCCAACAACGACAAATACTCCAGCACAAAATTGATACCGGATTTAAGAAAAAAGATTGACAAGACGTCCAAAATATGCAAAAAGTCTGTTTGTTTTAGGATGATTGCTCTGCGCTCTTAGCTCAGCTGGATAGAGCAACAGCCTTCTAAGCTGTGGGTCGGGCGTTCGAATCGCCCAGAGCGCGCCAGTTTTTAAACGTCGGAATGGGAGTTTCCGACGTTTTTTCTTGATTTTTTGCTTACTAAACATTACAATTCTTTTGCTTTTTAACTATCGGAGAGATTTAAGATGATCAAAAATATTTTTTGGGATGTGGATGGCGTCTTGGCTAACCTTAATTACGCTTACTACAATTTTTTAACCAAACATCCAAAGTACAAAGAAACATACGGCAACATCAAATGGGAAGATTTACCGAAGGTCTTGCCGATTAACCCCAAATATGGCGCTTTGGAGCTTAAAACACATCCGACGCTCGGGACGGAATTTGATTATGATTTTTGCCACTCTCCAGAATTTTTTTGTAATAGACCGCTTTATCCCGGGGCGGTTGAGGCCATTAAAAAACTTGACAAACTCGGCTACAAACAGTTTACAATGTCTGCTACTTTTGATGTAGAAACTAAAAAGAAACTCTTAAACCAATTATTGGCACCGGTTAAAGATATTATCAAAATTGAATGTGTTCAACACGGCAAATTTATGCATGATACTGCCAAAGAAGATATGCTCAAAAGTTGCTTTGAGAAATATGGTCTTAAAGCGGAAGAAACGGTTTTGGTGGATGACCGAATTTATAATCAACATGCGGCC
Organism: uncultured Alphaproteobacteria bacterium; assembly: GCA_944393205.1. Lineage (GTDB taxonomy): Bacteria > Pseudomonadota > Alphaproteobacteria > RF32 > CAG-239 > CAAFZY01. The sequence goes on from CALXZI010000052.1 coordinate 5,939, forward strand.
ATTAATGTCGGTGCTCACCCGATACGTTTCCGCTGTGAATTTACGACCGACTTGCCGGAAGATCTGAAATGGATTCCGGAAGTTAAAAATTACGACGAACTTATCACTCTTTTAACAAAAGACCAGAATAGCCTGCAACTTTTTAATAAAATTAAAAGCTGCGGCAATGGCCGGGGCAACGAACAATAACCTTGAAGATGCCGTTAATGCTCCAGTTAAAGAAACCAAAACGGATGAGGCTGCTATGAAGTTTTTGGATTCTTTTAGAGAAACAGCTATTACCAGACAGCGATCTTTAAATGATCTTTTTTTAGACAGAGCAACCGACATTCGGAATTCCGAACGTTAACTAACTTAAAACATCCGCCTGAACGGTGGGTGTTTTTTTATGTTTTGAACATAACCGTCAGCACATTATAGGATAAAACATCCAGAAAAAACTGGATGTTTTTTTATAACTATTTTATAAAAGTGAGTTATTTATGATATACGGTTATGTCAGAGTTTCAACCGATAAACAAACGGCAGAAAACCAAAAATACGAAATCAATAAATTTTGCGAGAAAGCTAAAATTAAAATTGACTATTGGGTATGCGAAACCATCAGCGGTACAACAGATTTTCAAAAACGCAAACTGGGAAAATTGCTTAAAAAAACCAAATCCGGCGATATTCTAATTTGCTCGGAGATTTCGCGCTTGGGACGTAGTCTTTTACAAATTATGGCAATCTTAAACATTTGCATTCAGAAACAAGCTCAAGTCTGGACTATTAAAGATAATTTCAGACTGGGGCTTGATATTCAGAGCAAGGTTTTGGCTTTTGCTTTTTCACTCTCTGCTGAAATTGAACGTAACTTGATTTCACAACGCACAAAAGAAGCTTTGGCACGCCTCAAAGCCGATGGAAAAAAACTGGGACGCAAACATGGGAGCAAGAACAGGAAACACATTACCGATGGTTTAGAAAGCAAGATATTTTCTCTGCTCAAAACACACACTCCCAAAATAAAAATCGCCACCGCACTAAACATCAGCATACCTACACTTTACGCTTTTTTAAAAACTCATTCTGTGTAGAAAAAACCGCCCGAAGGCGGTTTTTTGTTGGTCGGGACGAGAGGATTTGAACCTCCGACTTCTTGCACCCCATGCAAGCGCTCTACCAGGCTGAACTACGTCCCGTTATTTCTTTACAATAATAAATTTTTCTCACTGTGCAAGAAGTCTTCCGACTTCTTGTCTTG
>CALXZI010000053.1 GCA_944393205.1 uncultured Alphaproteobacteria bacterium
TACCACAAACCGGGGCTCTACCAACTGAGCTACATTCGCCGTTGACTTATTGCCTTTTACAAATATTCTTCAAGAAAGTCAATATAAAATGTAACCGAATGTAAAAAAAATTCATAAAATTTTTTGTGTTAACGCTTTATTTCTTTTTTCTTTCTAAATTTAAATTCAATGACAAAATACACGAAACGATGATAAAATACATCAGCCGAACGGTTTGACGAAATGAGTTTGTATGTCTTAAGGATTTGGGAACAAAAATGGCGCAAATTATAGTCACAAGCAGTTTAAATAAAATGTCGGGAAAAACCTTATTAACCGCGCATCTGTCCGTTATGCTTGCGGCTGATTACAGTGCGGCTGTTATGGACGGTGCTACTGAAAACAGTGCGTTGGCGATGTTTATTGCCAAACGTTACAACCTAAATCTGGGAAAAAATTATAAATTGCCAATTGCGCCTTATCATAGCCTGCAAAAAGAAAAATTTGCCGAACTTAAAGATTCTTGCGATGTAATATTGTTAGATGCGCCGGATGAAAAATATTTTAAATATGCTGATGTGTTATTGACGCCTTTATGTACGAAAGAAGGGTTTAACGCCGTTACAGCGTCAGACAGTCTGTATGCTTCATTAATATGGGAAGCCAAAAAACAACGTGCCGCTTTAGGCAAGAATGCTTTTCGTTGGATTGTAATTCCCAATGACGATTATACACCCGAAGATATCAAAAAAATCACGGAAGCCGGAAAAATCCTAGGTTTTCAATTGGCGCCCCGTTTGCATCGCCGTCCGGAATATGCCAATGGCCTAAAAAGTGGCGTGACGGTGTTGGATAAGGATCAACCCGAACTCAAAACCTTATTTGATTTGCCGGATTTATATGCCCGCCGCGAATTAAAAAAACTGGCATCCTTTATTTGGCCGACTAAATAATATTTCTAGAGCAGAACGCATAAATTTTGCTTTACCTCAACAATCTTTTGAGGCAAAATACACAATCATTATTTCAACCAACATAAAAGGATACGATTATGCTCAAAATTGTTTCAACCACACCGTATACAGATCAAAAGATGGGAACGGCCGGCATTCGCAAAAAATCCAAAGTTGTCATACAGCCGAATTATGTTGAAAACTTTATCCAGAGTTTGTTTGATGCCATTGGCGGCGTCAAAGGACAAACCTTTATTTTAGGCGGGGACGGACGATACTATAACGATGTTGCCATTCAAAAAATCATTAAAATTGCCGCAGCAAACGGTATGAAAAAGTTGATTGTCGGACAAAACGGTTACATTTCCACACCGGCATCTTCCAATGTGTTGTTAAAAAATCATGCCGACGGCGGTTTGGTATTGTCTGCTTCGCACAATCCCGGCGGCGTCAACGGTGATTTTGGCGTCAAATATGCCACCAAAACCGGCGGACAATGCTCTTCTGCGGTAAGTGATGCCATTTATGCTCGCACCAAAGAAATCACGGAGTATAAAATTTTTGATGTTCCGGATATTGATTTAAGTCGGATTGGCAATCAAAAACTGGGCGATATGGAAATTGAGGTGATAGATCCTGTGAAAGATTATGTAGCCATGATGGAAGAAATTTTTGATTTTGCCGCCATCAAAAAACTTTTCCAAAGCGGGTTTACCATGGTTTTTGATGCAATGAATGCCGTAACAGGTCCGTATGCTTTAAGGATATTTGAAGAAATTTTGGGTGCTCCGAAAGGCTCGGTCAAAAACTTTGTGCCGAAGTCGGATTTTGGCGGTCTGCATCCGGATCCGAATTTGATTTATGCGAAATCATTGGTGGATTTAATGTATTCCGACAATGCGCCGGATTTTGGTGCTGCCAACGATGGCGATGGTGATCGTAACATGATTTTGGGACGCAAATTTTTTGTTACACCGAGTGATAGTTTGGCGATTTTAACCGACAATTATAAATACATTCCGGCTTATAAAAACGGTATTTACGGTGTGGCCAAATCGGCAGCCACTTCTACGGCTGTATCCAGAGTGGCTCAAGCTCTAAATATTGGTTATTATGAAGTACCGACCGGTTGGAAATATTTTTGCAATCTGATGGATTCTAAACGCATCACGTTCTGTGGCGAGGAAAGTTTTGGTACTGGCTCATCCCATATTCGCGAAAAAGACGGCATTTGGGCGGTTTTATTCTGGCTTAACATTATTGCCGCAACCGGAAAATCAGTTCAGGAAATTACCGAGGAATTTTGGCACAAATATGGCCGAAGCTATTACTTGCGTTTTGATTTTGAGGGCATAGACACAACGGTTGCCGATAAACTGATGGCTGATTTGGAAAACAAACTTTCCGAGCTTGTCGGCCAAACTTTTGCCGGTTATGAAGTAAGCAAAGCATATCCGTTTGTTTATCAAGATCCGGTTGACGGCAGCTCTACCAAAAACGGTTTGATTGTTTGGTTTAAGGATGGGTCGCGTATCGTTTATCGTTTGTCAGGTACCGGCACCAGCGGCGCAACCTTGCGCGTATATTTGGAAGTTTATGAACAAGAACGTTTGAATGCCGAACCGTTATCAATGCTAGAAGGTTTGGGCAGGGCTGCGATAGAAATTGCCGAAATCCAACAAAGAACAGGCAAAACCAAAGCTGATGTGACAACCTAATAAAGATAATAAAGCGCCGGCGCGAAAAATCGCGTCGGCTAAAATTTGCTTGATAAAGAGATATAAATAATGCTTAAGAAAAACACAGCCATCCGTCCGGACCGCCAACTTGAAGTTACATTAAGTGCTTTGGTGTATACGGTTGTTGCCATGGCTTTAAGCTTGTTTATGCTTTTTGTTTATCCGCAGTATTCTTTATATTTAATTGTGCTTATTTTATTAATCACGGTCTTGTGCATTGCCTTGGCGATACGGATTATGTCGGCCAGTGAAGAGGCTTTGACTTACGGGGGCTTTGCCAATGAAATATTAAACAGCCGCGACGTTATTAACCGTATAGACAACAACAAAGGCGAGCCCATTATTGAAAACCAACCGGCTAAAAAATTTTTTGAAGAGACCGAAGTATTGCCTTTTCTGCGAGAAAATTTAGGATCTGGACGTCGTACAAAACTTGATTTTCAACGTCTGGAAGCGGCAATTAAGAATTTGCGAAAAGAAAAAGTAACCTTGCAACTTATATTAAAAGAAGAAGAAAAATGGTATGAAGTTTCTTTCCGTCCGCTATATTTGAAAAAGAGTGATATTTTTGAAGAAGAATTTTCTATTGAGAAAATAAAAAAAGAAACATATCTTTTTTGGACGTTGACGGATGTTACGGCCGCCCGAAATATGGAAAAGATTTTTGAAGAAGAGCGTAAAAAATTATATGATTTCATCCAACGCCTGCCTATCGGAATATATATTGCCGACACGTCTTACAATTTGGAGTATGTTAATGAAAGTTTTGCTGACCAGTTAGGACGGATGCGCGACCGGTTGACCGGAAAATCTCTTAAAGAATTAGTTGTTCAGGATGAAGGCATCCTAAATCCGCATCGGTCGTCATATATCGGGATGACCGTTTTTCAAGCGTCTGCCAACAAAGAAAACATAAATCGTGAATTATTTGTTATTCAAAACAATTATAAGGAAGGCGGCACAGTCAAAATACGCGGTTTGACCATTAAAGAACTGCCGACGGATAATCGCTTGCGTGAAACGCTGGATTACATGAAAGACGAACTTGATTGGTTGTTTAACACAGCGCCGTGCGGTGTGGTTTTTGCGGATAAGGACGGAATTATTCGCGCTACTAATCGCAAAGCGGCGGAGGTTCTTGAAATCAGCCCTGATGAGATTGTGTCTTGCAATATTGCACAGTTTTTTCAACCGCCGACCATCAAATTATTACAAGATATATATAAACAGTATGCGAACAATACCGCTGGTAGTGAAATCAACAAAATTGAAAGCCGATTAAAATCTGACAAAATTATCCGCATATATACGGCGCCGCAACGCCGCATTCGTACCGAAAAAGAAAGTTTGGACGGGTTGGTGTTATACCTTGAAGACACAACCGAGCAAAAAAATTTGGAATTAAGATTTGCCCAAGCGCAAAAAATACAAGCCATGGGGCAGTTGGCCGGCGGTGTTGCGCATGATTTCAATAACTTGTTAACGGCGATGATCGGTTTCTGTGATCTCCTGTTACAACGTCACGGAGTCGGTGATCCGTCTTTTGCTGATTTGATTCAGATTAAACAAAATGCTAATCGTGCTGCCGGCTTGGTGCGTCAACTTTTGGCTTTTTCACGTAAACAGCCGTTAAAGCCGAAACGCATAGATGTGACGGAAAATTTTGTTGAACTGGAATATATGTTAAAACGCATATTGGGTGAACAAATCCGTCTGGAATTTAATCATGGCACTGATTTAGGCTATATTCGCGTTGATCCGGTGCAGTTTTCCCAAGTGATTATCAATTTAGCGGTTAATGCCAAAGATGCGATGAATGGCAAAGGGGTTCTGCGTATATCAACCCGTACAGAGCATTTAAGCGAACCTTATCAATTTGGTGCCGACACGGTAGCTCCGGGTGATTTTGTCGTGATAAGCGTCAGCGATACCGGCTGCGGTATTCCTCCGGAAAATTTAAGCCGAATTTTTGAGCCGTTTTTCTCCACCAAACAAAACGTTGTCGGTTCCGGAACAGGTCTTGGCTTGGCGATGGTTTACGGCATTGTACGCCAGACAGAAGGTTTCATCAAAGTAGATAGCACGGTTGGTAAGGGTACAACATTTTCCATTCATCTGCCGCGTTTTGAAACGGCCGGAGATGAAGCTGAAACAATGCCGATACCGCGTGAGAGTACCCGAACACCGGTTTTGACATCGGTCAGCTCTGCAAATCAGCCTCCGAAAATCATTTTCGGTTTGAATGTCTCGGCGTTGGATCACGGGCGCGAGCAGGTTCGCAATCCACAGGAGATAAAAATTTTATTTGTGGAAGATGAAGATTCGGTCAGAGCTTTCGGGATAAGGGTCTTAAAGAAGAAAGGCTTTATTGTCACAGCGTGCAACAGTGCGGAAAACGCTTTGGAATGTTTGGAAAAAGGCGATAAGTTTGATTTGCTGATTACCGATATGGTTATGCCTGGTTTAAGCGGTGCCGAGTTGGCAAAAGAAATCAAAAAACGCCTGCCAAATATCAAAATCATATTAGCTTCAGGCTATTCGGAAGAAATTGCTCGTCGCGAACTTGCCGGTTCGGAAGATTTTGAGTTTATTTCCAAACCATATAGTTTGGGAGATTTAATCCAAAAAGTGTTTGATATCTTAAATCGGTGATGAAAATGGCAGACAGAATAAAACAATTTCCCTTAAAATTTAGGCCAAAAGCAGATTTTGGACGGGCAGATTTTATGGTAAACAAGTGCAACCAAAAAGCCTTGCAGGCAATAGAAATGTGGCCGAATTGGCCTTTTTTTGCTCTTGTTTTATATGGTCCGCAAGGGTGCGGAAAATCGCATTTGGCGCACGTTTTTGCCGAGCATGCGGCATCTTGCACCGAACGTCCGTTTTCGGTTTTAATCATTAATGCTCGCGCCTTAAACAATCAAAATGTTGCGCGTATTCATATGGAAAATCCTTGTCTGGTGGTGGAAGATTTAACACCAAAAGTCAATAATGAAGCACTGTTTCATTTGTTTAATCTTTATCAAAACGAAGGCGGATATGTTATGTTTACGGCTGAAGCTGCTCCGGCACGGATGCGCTTTAAACTTCCTGATTTGCAATCGCGTTTAAATATGGTGCCAACGGTTGCGATAGAAGAACCGGATGATGAAATGTTAACCATGTTGATTGTCAAGTTGTTTAACGACCGACAAATTATGATATCGCCGGAAGTGCTGAATTATATCGTGCAAAATATGCAGCGTTCGTTTTCTTATGCGCGCCGATTGGTGGAAGAGGTGGATATGATATCTTTGGCGCGCAAACGGGCGGTTACGATGCCGATTGTCAAAGAAGCGATGCAAAATTTGGATTTGCACGTTCAGCAAGAATTGTTTTAATAGTAATCGCCACCCCAGAGCATGGCAAGATAACAGCTCTCTGTTCCATCGCAATACTGACAAGCTTGATGAATTTCATCCATGCTCATATTTTTAAGATACTTGACCGCTTTGCTGTCTTCACTATCGCCATAGTAACTATTTGAACAAACGCTATTTTTACAAAACGTTACAGCGCGTAAATAAGCACTGCGAAGCTGGGCGCTTTGCATAAGGTTAAGACAAATGTCAATATTACCATCCAAATAATACGACAATTCAAAATATTGAAAAGGAACAAGTTCATTGGCATCGTGAAATCTTAACACGATTCTGTTGTTAAAAACATCGTAAATATAACGTTTATCATCGGATCTAATCATTTCCTTCGGCACAATATTAAGTTTTTGTAAAAATGGAAATATATAAACGGAAGAAACAAAAGAATTTTTTTCTCTTTCCCAAACATCGTCATAAAGCAGGATGCCGTCCAAAATGCTGCCGATTTGCTCGGTCTGCTTGTTGAGCTTATACTTCATCATGGCTTTTGAATAACCCGAGATAGCCCCGATCGAAAGCACGCCGATTATTGCCAGCACCCCCAACATCTCCACCATGGAACGCCCGCATAATGCCGCATCTGCTTGCAACTTTTCTCCTCGTGCAGTGTGTTTGTACACGTCGCTCAAACAAGGCTTCGCATCTGCACCATTGTCCGCAATTTCATTGTGTGCATGAAAGGAAAACTTAAAAAAATCAAACAAATTCATCAAAAGAACTCCTAAAAACTGCAAAATTTATGTATTTGCTCGTCATTCTAAACCG
>CALXZI010000054.1 GCA_944393205.1 uncultured Alphaproteobacteria bacterium
CCTATTTGCTCGTCATTCTAAACCGTTTTTTTTTTTTGCAATTTTAAAGAGTCTCGTGGGGATAAGTTACAACCTTTGAGGTTGCACGCTTAAGAGGCAAAAGAAGGCACCAAGAAATCAGACAACAAAATATTTGCAATTATGGCATAAATATGGTATGTTGACAAAAAAATAAAAAGGAGTCCGTTTTCTCGTGCCGATAAATTTGGTAAATAATAAGGCGTTGAGTGAATATTTATCCGACATTGTTTATCAAGGAGAACAATATCCTTCCTCTTTTGCTGAAAATTTTCAAAAAACAAAAGTAATTTTTACTGATTTTGAAGAATATGAAAAAAATAAAGACAATGTCGTTAAAAATATGATTAATCAATATTTTCAGCATCGTTTGCGGCTTTATCTGACAGATAAAACTGATGCGGCTTATTTACATCCGCTTTATGACGGGAAAAATTTTCCGGCATGGGTTGCTAAAGCCTTATCGGAAGGATGTTCCGTGTATGAATTTATCCCCGCCGATGTGCCTTCAAAATTGCATGATGATATCATCGGTTTGCGAGATTTTTTATATAACTCGGCACGTCGTTATGTGGAGAAAACAGCTGATTCGGCCAAACAAAGCGGCGGAAAAATAAAATTGCGTCAAGATTTTTTAAAAAGCCATAATGAATACACCGATGTTGAACAAACTTTGCTCCAAGCGAAAAAATATCATGATATTTTGGCTTATAAAGCTTCCAAGCGTCATAAAGACGCTCAAATGCACAAAAAATCATCGGACGGCGTCGTTTCGGTGATGGATTTCGGCAACGGCATGCAAATAGTGCGTTTAACCACAAAACAGGCATTGGATTTTGAATCCGAATATATGGGGCATTGCGTGGGTGAGGGAACTTATGATCAAGGATTGGCAACCGGCGATATAGAAATTTATTCTTTGCGTGATGCTCAAGGCGGACCGCATGTCACTTTTGAAATCAGAAACAATAATATTCATCAATGCAAAGGCAAGGGAAACAAGGCACCGATGGAGCGTTACCGACCATATGTGAAAAATTTTGTTATTCAGCGCCGTTTCGGTCTTAAAGAAGACAAAGCAAACGTTGGTCTCATTTTGCAAAACAACCAATATTACGATGTGTTCAAACTGCCCCAAGGGTTTGTGGTTGAAGGAGATTTGGATTTGTCCGGTTTGAATTTAACGATTTTGCCGGATTTAAGCTCGGTAACAGTTAAAGGAAGTTTTAAATGTGCCGATAATCATCTTAAAACATTGTTTGGTGCGCCGCAAATTGTAGCCGAAAATTTTGATTGTAGCGGTAATTCATTAAAAAATCTGGAAAATGCGCCGCATACCGTGGGCGGAAACTTTTTTTGTGGCAACAATCAGTTGGAAAGTTTAAAAGGCGCACCGCACACAATCGGCAAGAGCTTTTATTGCAGCGGCAATCGTCTGACGGATTTAATATATGCGCCGCAAATCATCGGCGGCGGGTTTTATTGCAACGGTAACAAACTGATAAGTTTAAGAGGCGCACCGCAAATAATTAAAGGGAATTTTTGCTGTGATCATAATAATTTGATAACATTAACCGGTGCGCCACAAATGGTCTTTGGAGATTTTTCCTGCAACAACAATCGGCTGCAAAATTTAAAAGGTGCGCCGGCGATGGTGCGCGGCAATTTTGAATGCCGCAAGAACTGGCTAACGACATTGGAAAATGCGCCGCGTTCGGTCGGACAAGATTTCCAATGTGCCGAAAACATGCTTACTTCGTTGGAAGGTGCGCCAAATCGTATTTATGGAAAATTTGATTGCGGTTATAATTTTTTGGATAAACGGAGCAAAGTTCCGTTTAGGGTTTTATTATATCATGAAATAATCGGTGCGCAAAAAGAAGAATTGCGGCAGATGTTTGAAGATAACAGTATGACCAGAATACAACCGATAAACTTTGACGGCGTATCGTCAAAAGAGTTTAAAGCGATGTGCAAAAAAGAACTTGAATGTTCAAATGCGGTTAAAAATTACATTCATTATTCAGCCAAGCCGACATCCGCCATGTTTATAAAAAAGGATAAAACCGACAATCAGAGGCAACAAAACGCCGACGGACAAAAACAAAAATTTGCGGCGCTCTCTTCAAAAGGAAATAAAAAACGACCTTTGCCTATCAATAATGGTTTCCGTTCTCTATCACGCTGATTTGTTGATTAATGATAAAAAAACCTCGCTATGTCATGCAAACGAGGCTTAATATCGGAAAATTTGTTATTTTGCCGGCTTGGTTGCAGCTTGCGTTCCGCCGGAATTTGCCGAAGCAGATGCTTTTGCGTCAGCTTGTGCCTTTGTCGGCTCTTCAGCCTTTGCCGCCGGTGCTTTTTTCTTTGGCGCTATCGGAAAAATCTGCACGCCTTGATAAGTTTGCGCCTTTGCCTTGGTCGCCTTTTGAGGTTTAGCGGCTTTGGAGTTTTGTTGTGCAGGCATATTAGGCGTTATTTTTGCTTTAATTGGTTTGTTTTCAGCCGCCGAGGTTAAAACCGGAGCCAAAGGATAAGCGTCTTTTGATAAACGCATCAACATATAACCGGAATCGCCGCCGAAAGCAGGGCCGGAAAGACCGATGGAATAATAGCCGCCGATATAACCATAATCCAAATCAATATAATCAATGGCAAACAAAGTTTTGATTGTTGTATTGCCGATTGTCGTCATTTTGCAACTGTAACCGGCATCTTCCATCACGATATTGCTGGCGTTTTTGACATAAACTAAAGTCTTTGCCGGTTTGCAAATCGGTGTTTGACCATTATAAGTGACATTATAATTTAAGACAAGGTCAAGCGATTTATTACCCAAAGCGGCGGAAACATCGGTGATTTTAACATCATCAATATACATATTGGCAGGCGTTACGCCGACGGTAATCGGAATGGTAACATAGTTTTCCGTGCAGATGTGGCTGGCGGCATCGGCTTTACAAAGCAGAGCCTTGCTTTGAGTATTGTTGTCCAAAAGGTGCAAAAGGGAGTTGTATATATATTCTTTTGACATGGACAATTTTGCCGGTGCGCATTGTTTGGAGCGGCAAACCACGACCGAGCGCGGCATACTGATTTGCGGCTGCCAAATTTCTGCCCGACGACTGCCGTTTGAGGCCGGATTGCTGCTGCAGGAAACAATGGCGGCAAGAGCGCCCAGCGTTACTGTGCTTAAAGTGATTTTTTTCAACACGGTTAAACCCCCAATATTAATTATATATTGCATAACCTAGCGCAATAATATGAAAGAATCGTAAACAAAAATCAGGCTTGCGTAAATTTTATAAATTTGTATAATTCTCCAACGGAGATAAGTAATGAAAATTTTTCTCAAAATGCTTGTGTTTGTCTTTTTAACCTGCGGTGCTTGGGCCGAAACCGGCATCAAAGTGATAGATGGCGACAGTCTGGAAATAAATGGCAAAAGCATTCGCCTTATCGGTATAGATGCGCCGGAATATCAGCAATTGTGCCGTGACGCGCAGGGTCATGATTATCAATGCGGACAAGAGTCTTTGTTTTATATGCAAAAATTGGTTGATAGTGCCTTAAAGCGCGGCGATGAGGTGATTTGCCATAAAGAAGGCGTTGACCGTTATAAGCGTGATTTAAGCGTATGTTTTGTCGGCGAGCTTAACATCAATGAGGAAATGGTTCGCGCTGGTTGGGCGACTGTTTATCGTCATGATGACTATTTATCCGCCGAAAAAGAGGCTAAAAGCGCCAAAAGGGGCATGTGGCAAGGCAAATTTATGCGTCCGGAACTATACAGAGTGTTGAAAAGATACGGCAAAATGTAAATTTTTATTTAAAAATAACCGAAATTCTTGTTGACAGGTTTAAAAAGTTATGTATATTGCAAGTCAACGTTTTATGTTTAAATCAAAAAGTTTAGGTGGATAAAAATGTACGCAGTATTTAAAACAGGCGGAAAACAATACAAAGTGACAACGGGTGATGTTGTCAAAATTGAAAAAATCGCCGGTGAAGAAGGAAAAGAAGTAATTTTTAACGAAGTTTTGGCTTTGGGCGACACCGTCGGTACGCCGTTTGTTTCCGGCGCCAGTGTTAAAGCAACGGTTTTAAAGCAAGCCAAAGATGCTAAAGTTATTATCTTTAAGAAAAAAAGAAGACACAACTATCGTCGTAAAAACGGCCACAGACAACAAATCACGCTGGTCAAAATTACCGATGTTTGTGGAAAATAAGCAAGGGTTAAGGAGATAAGAAATGGCACATAAGAAATCAGGCGGAAGCTCATCCAACGGACGCGATTCTATCGGACGTCGTTTGGGTGTTAAAAAATTCGGCGGCGAAGCCGTTATCCCCGGCAATATCATCATTCGTCAACGCGGCACCAAATATCATCCCGGCGCCAATGTTGACATGGGCAAAGATTATACAATTTTTGCAGTTGCCGAAGGTAAGGTGGAATTTAAGAAAAAAGACGATAAGGTCTTTGTTTCCGTCGTAACTGAATAGTTTTTTGAATAAATGGCGGAGGGGGTGAACGTTCACCCCCTTTATTTTTCAAAATATGGAAAGTTTCAACCGCATAAATGATAATAAAACGGCAAGAAAATGAAGTTTTTAGATCAGGCAAAAATTTTCGTAAAATCAGGCGACGGTGGCCGTGGCTGTGTTTCGTTTCGGCGTGAAAAATATATTGAATTTGGCGGCCCGAACGGCGGTGACGGCGGCAAGGGCGGCAGCGTGATTTTTGAAGCGGTTGAAAACTTGAACACTCTAATAGATTTTCGTTATCAACAACATTTTAAGGCGCCGCGCGGTCAGCATGGCATGGGTTCGGAAATGGCCGGCGCCAAAGGTGAAGATCTGGTTATTAAAGTTCCGGTCGGCACCGAGATTGTGGCTGAAGACGGTAAAACCGTTTTAGCGGATATGACCGAGGCAGGCCAACGTTTTTTGATTGCCAAAGGCGGCGACGGTGGCCGCGGCAATGTGCGCTTCAAAAGTTCTACCAATCAGGCGCCGCGTTACGCCGAGCCTGGTTGGCCGGGAGAAGAAAAATGGGTGTGGCTCAAACTTAAAATCATTGCCGACGTTGGTTTGATAGGTCTGCCCAATGCCGGAAAATCAACGTTTTTGGCGGCGGTTACCCGAGCCCGACCCAAGATTGCCGATTATCCGTTCACCACTATTTATCCGAACTTGGGTGTGGCGTGGATTGATAACCGAGAAGTCGTGTTAGCCGATATTCCAGGTTTAATTGAAGGTGCGCACGAAGGCATCGGTTTGGGCGATCGGTTTTTAAAACACGTGGAACGCTGTTCGGCTTTTCTGCATCTGATTGATGCCACAACCGAGGATGTGGTTTCCGCATACCGAACAATTCACAAAGAACTGGAACTTTATAAAGCTGATTTACTTAAAAAACCGGAAGTCGTGGCCTTAAATAAATGTGATAGCCTGCCGCAAGAAGAAATTTCGGCCAAATGTGCCGCTTTGCAAAAGGCCAGTGGCAAGCAGGTTTTTGCGATTTCGGCGGTAGCGAAATTCGGTTTGCCGGAAGCTTTGCACGCCGTAGCGCAATATGTTACCCGCCCAACCAAAGTCGAGCCGGAGGCCGAACCGGAAACTGAACCGGTTAAAAAAACGTGGTCGCCGTTGGATTAATCAGATAAATAAGCAAACAGGAGTACCCTGAACGTGGAAAACAGCAAAGATAAAGTTTTAGAGATAATCAACAAAACGCTTGAAGATAACAAAGCCGAAAATGTAACGGTGATTGATTTGCAAGGCAAAACCTCAATTGCCGATTATATGGTGGTGGCAAGCGGTACCTCGCAGCGCCATGTGGCATCATTGGCCGAAAAGGTGTATGAAAATTTGAAAGCGGCCGGTTTTCCGGTTTCCATGGAAGGCGAAGAAAAAGCCGATTGGGTTTTAATTGATGCCTTTGATGTGATTGTGCATATATTTAAGCCGGAAGTACGCGAGTTTTATAATATCGAAAAAATGTGGCAATCGGTAGCCAATTCCAGAAAATCGTAAAATTACAAATATAAGTAAAGTTTAGGATTTCCGTCATCAGAATTTAATAGAAGAGAACAGGCTGTGGTAAAATCAGTCAGAGTTGCATTGTGTAGGCAATTGCCGGTAGCCGATGAATAATAGCTGTTTCCTTTAAAATCGCCCAAACGCACTATATCGGCAGAGTAGGCTTGTATTGTTTGGTAAAGATTTAAACAAACATCCATACTGTTGTTAGCGCTAAAATAGTAAATAAATTCAATAACATCCGGGGTTGATCTATAGGTAATGGAAAGGCGATTCTTAAAAACATCATACAAAAAGGAGTTTTCATAAGCGGTTAAAGAAGTTGTATACATTTCCGCAGGAATTAAATTAAGTTTATACAGCTTATCGTGGAGCTTGTCAGTTTTAAGATTTTGTGATCCGATAAAAAATACGCCGTTAATAAGGCTGGCGATCTGCTCGGCCTGCTTATTGAGTTTATATTTGAGCATCGCTTTGGAATAACCGCTGATAGCGCCAACACTTAAAACCCCGATAATGGCCAGCACCCCGAGCATTTCCACCATGGAACGCCCGCATAACGGCA
>CALXZI010000055.1 GCA_944393205.1 uncultured Alphaproteobacteria bacterium
ATTCCGACGGTATATAAATACCGTCAAAAGTTGAGCCGACATATTCTTTCAAAATTTTGGTACCGGAAGCCGAATATAATCCGCCGCGAATCAGCATCAATGCCTTAATATCGCTTTGTGCTCTGCGTTCTACCCATTCATCATTCAGGTAATCGTAAATCAATATTAGATTGCCGCTTGCCGATGGCAGCTTTAACCAAATTTCACTTTTATTGCCATAAGTATAACCAATTAATTCAATTTCATTAATTTTAGTCTCGTCAATCATATCAAAATATGGTAAAATATTACCTCCCAAACCATCGGTCGGCCGTGTCTGTCCGCTGTCAAGCAGATAATACGCAAAAATATTTTTTGCCTTGTGGTCGTAATAAAACAATTTGTTGTCATATTTAATGACAGAACGAAAAGACGGGCACCCGCCGCCGGTGGCGCCGGTTCGCGTAAATGATGCGGCATTTCCAGGATTACCGCCAAAACTGACCGAATAATCCGCTGTAAAAACAATCAGGTTGTTATTATAATAAACAATCGCCGTGACATCGCGATCAAATTCCTGATAGGCCGGCCCTGTCACAATATTAGGATCGCTTGTCATCCAATCAAAGATATTGCTTTGAGCCGACCAATGCACCCGATTTTTGCAAAAGGTTACCAGACGGCCGTCATATGCTTCAAGCCCTAATCCACGGATTTCTCTTCCCTCGGCATCCGTGGCATTTAAAAATTTAACCCGCTCTTCAGGCAAGGCTTGAGCCATATTGATACCGACATAATCGTCTATACCGTTGGTAAAAACAAACCAATCGTTATACCCTTGCGCAATGGTTAATCCGTTACAAACATTGTTTGCCGATAATGACACATCCAAAAGTTCAAGACTTTCTTGTATAGAATCATACACATAAAGATAGCCCTTGGTTGAATCAACTGCATAAACAAACCAGTACGACACACCGTTTTGCACACTTTCAAACTGTCCGATAACCGTTTTACCGATATCTTTAACCATTTTGTTGCCTTTGGTCGTAAAAATAGCAAGATTGCCGTTATTCTCGGTATTTTTTAAATCAATGTTACAACATGCAACCGCCGAAATGATGCCAGAATTTGCGACATCCGACACCGGATTAAGTTTGCGTATGCCGCGAAAATTTTCTATGAAAACATCTCCCATCAAAATCTCCTTTCAGACAATCAAACGCGGTTCTTTTCGCACACCTGTCAGATTTAACAAAGCTTTGTATGCTTCCATAAATTCTTTTTGATACGGCTGATAATTTTCGTCGGTGCTATCCGCAATTAAATACTCCATAGCTTTGGCGTTCAAACAATGCAGATACAAATCCTCCACCGTTTTATCATCCGGCAAATTAAGGACATCATCCATTTCTTCCAGATTAACCTTTAAATCGCCCGTCTGCGCGCGTGCTTTATAGTCGGTCAGATAACGGATAAATAATGTCATATCCTGTTCCGGTTTGGGATATAAATGAAGCTCGGCGCCTAAATCACCAAACTCAACCCAATAACATAACGGTGTTCCGCTTTTTTCGGATGATAAAAAATCCGCATCATGTGCTTGTATTTCTTCCAAGTATGTTCCACCGTTTTCAAACCATGTTTCAATAATATTTCCTTTCGGCGCCAGTAATGCATTTTGACCTTTGTTCAATTGGATAATTTCTTTTTTGATTTTGAATGGAAAATCATTTAATGACCAAATATATGAATTCGCTTGTACTATGGCCAATTTTACCGCCTTTTGCACTTCAGCAAATGAAGTCGGATCAGGATCTACGACAGACCAGCGTAAATTGGACACATCGCGAATAATATCAAAATATGTTTTCATCTTTTTTCTCCTATTTTCGGCGTTGGAAAATAAAACCGCCGTCTGAAAACTTTTGTTGTCCGCAGCGCGCTTTGTGTTTTCCTTTTGCACTTAACATTTCTTGAACCATTCGTCCGTTAAACATACTTGTTCCGCAATCATCGCGGCTGACAAACCATACCGTATCGGCCGATAAATAATCTTTGCGTTTTATGTTTTTTTCCGACACCTTGTTTTTTCCTAAAATTTTATCTTCAAGAACAGACATTTGTGTATTCCTTCAAATCAAGCAAGAGCCCGAATAAATCGGGCTCTTTTTATTTTCATATTTTGTGTTTATTGATTGCCATCATCGGTGCTTTCTTGCTCCGAACCGGAATCCGAGGCATTATCGTCCAAAAAAGAATCAGCCGAACTGACATCAACCGTCATTCCTGCCAACGCTTTCGGCAAGACCACTTTTTTACCATAGACATACAGACCGCGGATATTGGTGCCAAAAAAGCGATCGTCGCGGATACTTTCAATCTGGGAAATATTGCCGACGTAAGCAATAGCATCATTGATTCCGGCCATGATGTTAACTTTTCCTGATACTGTCGGCAAGTTGGTGGAAACTAACACATCTAACCCAGCAATCGTACCGATAGACCCTTCACGCAGAACTCTGTCGCCGGCCTGTGTTGCATGAATGAAATCCGGTGACTGCAACAAAATTGCTTCAACATCCGGATTGATAACCACATAGGGCATAGCTTCACCGCAGCCGGCTTGATCAATCTTGAAAACTTGATCGTTTCTGACTTGTACGGCATTATTATTTTTTAAGGTTTTGGACAACCAAACCAAGCATTTATATGCATTTTCAGGCGTTAAAACGACATTATCCAGTTTGTTGTTTTTATCAATCTCCGAATATGCCGACAAGATAAACGTGTCTTTGGCTAAATCAATCGCCGTACGGGCACGTGCCTCAAATTTGGAACGCAAATCCATTTGATTGGATTGTCTTAAGGTAATATCGGAAATAAAGATACCGAATGCTTTTGACTGATCAAGTTTTAATTGTTGGCTTTGCGCATCAACCCGTTGATACGTCACGCCGCCGGTAGTTTCATCTTCGGAGTAATCAGAGATTGTAACATCACCCAATTCACCGATATTGACCGTATCACCATATTGAACAGTGCTATTTTCATAAATCCGATTGACGATTTTCATACCGACACCAGATTTATCTAATTTTTTATTTAAAGTAATGCTCCAGACTTCGGGAATGATTGCCGCCCCTTGTCTTTCTAAAGTTTGTGCATTTTCTGACATTATTATATCCTTTCCATGTTTATAAAGTTAACATTTGCGGTAGCAGACCTTCTTTTTCCAGACGGACCTGCTCCACGATCAAATCATATTTTTCGGCTTCCTGTTTTGGCGTTAATTTATAAAACTCCTCTTTGGTCAGCCATTTTTTGTTTTTATGATGCGGATTGCTTTCAGTAGGCACTTTCAAACCTTCTTGCATCTCGGCATTTTGGTTATTGGCCATTTGTATGGTCTGAAATTTTCTAACGGCGGCTTTTTCAACCTCGTCTACAAAATTTTTCAAAGCATCCAAATCCACCTTGCCGTCGGAAACTTCCAATGCCTCATTAAGCAATGTTGCTTTCAACGGCGAATCTAGCCAATCGCCATATCGGTGCTGAAAATCTTCGGTCAGACGTGAAAAACGCATTTGCCTGTCTTGCTGGCGCATATTTTCATAATCTTGCAAACGCGAAGCACGATATATGGCGCTATCTTCTGCCGCAAGCGCAATTACATCGGGAGAAAAGGCTCTCCGAATGCGCGCCAAATCATCAGGTACGCCGTTTTGCCTGTAATGATTGATTAAATTCAAAATATCCAATCTTTTTTGCGGCGAAAGTGTATAGGCCGCAGCCAGCGCATAATTATCCAGTTCATGATTTTTGACATCATGATCCAAAGCCATTTCCAACCGGTCGGCATATCCCTGTCCGCGAGCAATCGCATCTTGTTCATATTTTTCGGATAAAGCCCGATACTGTTCCAGCCGACGCTCCAAATCAGCAGCGCGGGTAATGGCTCTCTCGGCTTCTTTATATCCTTTTTGCGCATCTTCCAACGTCTTGAACTTACCAAAAATAAGTTCTTCGTTGCGGTTAGCGTTTTTGTTAATATCAGCTTTAACCTCCAACATATTTTCTTTGCTTGAAGCGCCGGCGGGCTCAAGATTTGAGGTATCCGGCATACGGGCTTCAACCGAAGTTTCATCCGTATTTGGGGCTAAAGGTGTTGATTTATTATTTTTGTTCATATTTCATCTCCCGTTTTGTTCGTTTATTTTACGGCATATCTCATCTACTTCCTTTAAGTGATTGACAAGCATGCCCATTCCTTTTATCCATTCGGCATTGGAATTACTTTTGACAGACATTTCCACCATGTACGCAGTCAGGTAACCTAACAACAGTTTCCCTTTCTCCGATCGCATCAGCTCGCGAAGTTCAATCATATCCATTGTTTTTTACCGATTTTACGCTTTGGAGGACTTTGCGGTCTTTATTGTATTTAATGCCGCTTGCCGCATTTGTTGCGGCGTTAAAAAGAATTTGTCGGTATTTTCAATGCCGGCATTTTTCAATGATTGTTTTATCACTTCCATCTTATTGAGAGGAATACTTTTATCATCCCATATTGGTGATAAGATTTTAGTTATTACCTGACTCAATTTATATTTTTCCTGTATTCCGCTGTTGTCGGTATACTTATATTCGTAATTTCCCTGACGAACGATATCGCCGATTGTATTGTGAACTGGAATTCCGTTTAAACGAAAAGCCAATGCTTCCTCCCCAAATTTCATATTGGCTTCCAGCTCGGCCACTTTTTCCACCATCGGCACAATTACATTTTGTTTGATGGCATCCAACGTTTTACTCAAACGTGTCGTTTGTCCTTCAATTTTAATATTGATTTCAGTTGCTGTTACCGGTCTGGCTGCCGTTTCCCCTTTCATGTTGAGGTGAATGCCGGAAACCGCCGAGGCCAATGCGTCATAATACTGAATAATATCTTCGTTTTTTAACAACGGAAACGACATTTTTATAATGGACGCAGGGTCTTCCATACCTTGTTTGTATTCAACCTGTTTACCCGGAAACAACTTTATTTTGTTGTCCTTGAAGAATCCTTCCGGTGCATAAGCCGGCGGATTTAGATTTAACGACTGGGCATCATTTTGTAAATTAACCTTGTTTTCTTGTTCCATACATAAATCATACACCGACCACAATTCCGGAATTCCTCTTTTGCTTTCAACATCGCGAAACAGCGCCATATTGATGATCGGGTTAATAATCCAACGATTGGGTTCAAATGCAGCCAAATAGCTACGGCCGATGACGACAATATGCCAATTTTTCAAGACGTTTCCGTCAGGAAGCATATAATCGCCCCAATATTGTAAAACTTCTATTCGGTCAGCATCTGTAACATCATCAGTCTTGGCGGTTTCCGGGCGATCTTTATCTTCGGCTGGATAAGCCAACAAAGCTCTGATTTCAGACAATCCGGCATCGGATAAATGATACAATTTATTGGCACTGATTGCATCATAAGTTTCCCAAGATTTGATGATTTTTCCGCAAGCATCCCACTTTTCATTCTCATCGGGATTTATTCGTGGATCAAACACTAAATTTAGGGGATTGATGGTTTCAACATCGGCACCGTTGTAAATCTCCTGATTATAAATACCGTATAAACCACGTGTGAATAAAGGTGTTTGTTTCATGGTACTTGTCGGCCGGCGGATTTGTTTATATTTTTTGCGCCAGCTAATAAACAAACAGATTTCACCGATGCTGCCCAGATGTTCTATGGCGGTATCCAGTTTATGCTGAATACCGATTTTATATAAAATGTTGACTAATTTACGTTTTTGCATTTCCGCCGTCTGTTCAGAAACCTCATCAGTTCCCCGCACATCAAATAAATTTTCAACATTGGCATAAATATTATCCCATATGTAAGCCTGTTGCGTTTGAAACAACGAATAAATTTTGTTTAAATGAATATCTGATTTCCAAGAATCGTTTTCATCAACATACTTTTTTTTGCGTTCATCCAGATAAATCTCCGGTCGCAATTTATCAGCAATTTCTTTTTGTTTGGAACGTACCTGATCCCAACTCATAAATAAATCCCCAATATGATTGGCAATATATTTTTTTTCTTCCTCACCTAAAATGGGTATCGGATTATCTTTTTCCACTGCATATTCAAACATAAAATCTCCTTTATTTAAAAAAGCCTTTCGTTTGGTAACAAAAGGCAGCGGTTATCATAAAAAAACGCCCCTGTTTAAACAGAGGCGACAGTTTGTCGTAATCTAGAAACCGCTTACCTAGCCGGTGGTTTTCAGATTACAAAAAGGAACCCCCGCGTAAAACGCGGGGTTCTTCATATGCGGCTATAAGCCTTTAACACTGGCATCCCCTGAACGG
>CALXZI010000056.1 GCA_944393205.1 uncultured Alphaproteobacteria bacterium
TGATTAAACCGAATGTATCTACCGCGATTTACGACAATTTAAGTTCAAATATTACTATTTTTCGCTCGGACGGCGACAGCGTATATTTCGTATACAGTATGAGTAATGTTAGCGATGATAACCATACCATCTGCCGCAACATTTTAGAATCTTTCAAGGAATATTCCGATGTGTTGTACGCCTTGGGCGTTAATTCCGATACGGAAGAAGGTATGAATCAACAAAGTTGGTATTTTGGCGACTTGGCCAAAGATAACCCCGGATATGATTTCCAACGCATACATATGCTGAATGTCGGCAACATGCAAAAAGTTTGCGAAAAGTGCGATAGCAATTGGTGTGGCATTGTTGCCATTGTAGACTCTGATTAAAGCATTAAAAAAACCGGTTTAAGAACCGGTTTTTTTGTTTTATACTTGTTTATTTCCTTTTAGCCGACTTTTTTGCCGGTTTCTTGTTGGGTTTTCCCTTTGCCATTTTTGCTGTTTTTTCTTTGACATTTGCTTTTCCGGCAACCGGAACTTCAACAATTTTAACTAATTTAATGTCCGAGAAAAAGGCAAAATAAGTTGCACCAAATAATGAACACCAGAAAACAATCCAATACACGCAAATAAAGCTTGGAATATAGGCTTCATAATACATTTGATACCAGTCTACATCCGTTGCCGTGGCCAAAATGTAACCATCAATCGCTCCGGGGATTCCGCCGAAAATGATACTAAAATATTTAATCACGCCCAACGCAGCTAAATATGTTGAAATCTTCGGGAAACGGTTCCAAAAAGCAGCCAGCGATGCAAAAGATTTTTTGAACGCCAACACAATCACCGTAATCAATAATAAAGTGATGACTATTAAATCAACATTTTTGGCATCGTTGCCGGCAAAATGGCCGATAATATATGCCACAAAGAAATAAAAACCGCCCAATAAAAGCGATTGTTTAATAAAAGGTTTCATTTGTCCTCCTTCAAATAAATCTAAAAATACTGACAAAGTCATTAAATCATCATTTTTTTTAATTTGCAATGTTATTTTTGGCATAATTCAAGTTCCTGACGCAATTTGTTAATCCGCGCCAACCATTCCCATGTGTTTTCATAACCGTTATAGGGGATTTTTTCCAGTTCTGCCGCCGTTAACGGACCGGCTATCGGATAAGCCGGGCAGTTATCATAATTTGCCCGCACGCATGAGCTCAAGCAGATTATCACGGCCGGCAGCAGGCGCCGACCAAATTTTTGCCTTTTCTTTTTCCACATATTTTATCACCTCAACTTCTTTGATAATTTCTTTGCCCTGTTCTTTAATGATTTTCACCTCGGTGTGAGAGCGGCCGAGGTAATAACACGCCAAACACAACGCGGTTATCAACAACAGGCATGAAGCCCATTTTTTTAACTCGGTCATAAGAGCCCCACCAAAGCCGTCGGGGCAAATATGCCGATAAGCCCCAAAACGATTAATGCCAGAACGCACAGCCAGAAAACCTGTGTCCGGCTTAATTTGTGTATAATTTCCCGCCGCAGATGATATTTACAGCTGTGTTCTTTTCTTTTAATCATGTCCTTAAACTCCTTAAAAAAGGCGACGGCACGCCGTTAAAAGCCTCACAATGTAGCGTAAAAATGATGAATAAAAATCCGACGCGCCGTCATACAATGAATTTCCCTGTTTCTATCGTCTTGGCAATCCGTTCCGCCCTCTTGCCGACATCACGGGCATATTTTGAGTTTAAGCACTCTTTCGCCGCGCCGCGGTAATTGCCGATGGCCATTTCGGACAGCATCTTTTTGAATTGCAACAAGCCTTTGATGCCCAAATTGAAAGCCATATCCAACAGCGCATATTGCCGCTCGTCATCCAGATTGCGCCAAAAACCGATGTTTTTCTTGCATTCTTTCTCAACACGGGCGATGTCGTTGCGGAGCAAATAAAAAGCGGCATTTTTGGTTATCCCATGCCGCCAGTCGCCCACAACTTTCTTTTCTTCTTCCGTTATCGGGTTGGTGTCCAAATTCCGCCCCACGCCGATGGTTAAATATCCCGCCGGACATTTATACGGCTCCAGCCTGACGCCCTCGTGAATACATAATCTTTGTATTGCCGTTCCCAAATCAATCATTTCTTCTTCTCTCTTTCCTGTCAAAAAGCATTTCAAGTTTTACCTTAACTTCGGTTAATAACTCATTCTGCCGGTTAATTAAATTAACGAGTTCATCAAGCCTGATGTCGTGATGATTGTAATTGTTTTCCAAAGCATCAACCCTCGTTTCAATATTGCCCTGCCAATGGCCGATACGCACAAAGTTAACAATCACCCCGCATATGGCCGCCAATCCCGTTATTAAGCCCCAATCCATTATTGCCACTCCTATTGTAAGACTATGCTGGGAATTACAAATTCCGTTTCCGGAATTGTTTTGGCATAAATCCGCACATAACCGTTGCCGGATAATGCCACCGGCGCATAATTACCGCTTTCAGCCTGTTCCAATCCAAAATTTACCGTCGGAACTAATTCCTCGTCAGAATCTTCAAACGGAACATCAGCTTTATAAGGATAATCATCGTAAGTTGAATCTGTCATGAACATGGATGGTGTGACCTCTATGTCATAATCTTTGATAATCGGCGAAGCGATGATAATATCATCTTTGATTGACTGATAAGTTTGTTTTAAATCATCGGCATATGTTTGGTATGCTGTCTGCAAAGATATTAAAGCCGCTTCCAGCTCTTCAGCAATCGCATTAACATCCAGTTCAGAAAGCTCTCCTAAATTATTGGCAACCTGAATATAAAGGCATAATTTTACATTTTTCGGATGTCCTTCTTCTTCACCTTCGGAAGTAATCAAGATTTTATTTTCGCCATTATTGTTGTTGGGGCTCCACGGGCTGGAATATTTGGTGTAACCACGCGCCAGATAACCGGTTGCCGTGTCATAACCGTTCTTTGAACCGTCCGTTGAAACTTTTACATTATGCGTATGTGTTTTATTAGCATCCGCTTGTTCTTTAGCCAATTCCGTTAAATCAGCAAGGCTTGAAATAAATCGTGTGATTTTCGGCAAGCGCAAATGACCGTTCAACTCATCCAAATAAAATGCGCCACACTGACCATATTGTTCCAGTCTTTCTTCATATTCTTCCGACGTTACCGTTACCAAATTGCCCAATGCAGCCAAATTTTTTACTTTGTTCCAAAATTGCGGATATAGGCTTTTGCAGTGGGTGATGGTTTCACCAGTCCACAAAGGATAAGCGCCGGCCGGTGTTTGTGCAGAAAAGCTGTAATATATATCCAACATTTCGCGCGTTGGTTTGTTTTTTAAATCCGCAATTGCCGTTTGTAAACCGGCAATCGTAGCGTTGATGCCATTGGCAAATGTTTTAACTGCTTCAAAATTGGCGTTAACCTCTGAAGCAATTGCTTTTTTACCACCTTCAAATTCATATGGATAAATTAAAGTCGTGTCTGTCATTTGTTTTTCCTTTCATTAAAAAACCGCCCCTGTTTAAACAGAGGCGGTTGCTTATTGATTAAAATTCTTCTGCCGCATATTTCCCGAGC
The DNA here is from genome assembly GCA_944393205.1 of uncultured Alphaproteobacteria bacterium. Lineage (GTDB taxonomy): Bacteria > Pseudomonadota > Alphaproteobacteria > RF32 > CAG-239 > CAAFZY01. Next base: position 3,580 of record CALXZI010000056.1, read on the forward strand.
TGACTGCCTGAAGCAATGCCATAAACCGGGTTAAATTGATACGCATCTTGCAAACCCCTATACCAGTTTAAGCCCTGTCTTAACCCCGGCATATCTACGCTTGTTAAAGCTCTGGCAAGTTCATTATTTGCCCTGTTTTGTGAAGCTTTGGCAAACGGATTTATAAGCTCGCCGATAACGCCGGTCGGATTTTTCAAAATATTCATAAATGTGTTTGCTTTATCCCTTAACGCCTGTTTCTCAGATGTTTGCGAACCTTGCAGCAATCTGTTATAATTGCGGTTTAAGTTCAACGCTTCTTCCGCCTTGCCGATTATTTTATTTGCCTGGCGATTTCCCAAAGCATAACGCATTTTGTCCTGAACATTTTGTGTCATCAGCCCTTTAAAACCTAATGCCTGATTTTCTCTTGCACCAAGACGCTGCAACAAATCATCACGCAACCCGATGGCTAAAGCATCTCTTTCCGGTTGACTTAAATTTTGCACCGCAAGCCTAAAATCTTCGGGGTTTGTATTTGAAAAGACTTTTTTGCTTAAATCGGCAGCCTCTTCAAATTTATGGGCATCAGAATATATACGGCGGGCTTGTGCGTATTCCGGTATAATTTCATCAAGCGTGCCGTCCAGCTCTTTTAAGGCGGCTCTGGCTTCATAACCGGATAAATCCGTCATGTTTCTGGACTGGTCAGATAACGCTTTTCTGGCCTCGTTTAAAACTCTGAAATCCGTATCAGGCAAATCCCTTAAGCTGGAATTTGCTCTTTTAACCCTTTTTATCGTGTCTTGTATGACCCTATTACTCTTGACAATTTTGCTAATATTGGATATACTATTATTACCGAAAGACGAGGGACTTATCCCCATATCGTTCTGGAGGGTGTCCTTAACGGATAAGTCGTTAAGTGGCGACTTAAAGTTTTTTGCCGCATCTCTCGCGCTTCTTTGTGGAAACTTTGTATAAATTTCTCCTTCTCTTTTTTGAGCAATTAAATCATAAATAGGTTTGCCTTTCTTTGGGTCATCAACATATTTCTTCATTGAATATCTGGTCGGTACTCCGTCTTTTGAATGTCCCAACGCTGATATGTCGGGGTTTTCCAATGTCTCGGCCAAAGTATTTACCATTTCTCTTCTTTGACTATCTTTCAAAAAATGATTAATACCGTCAATTCCATCTTCAAACAAACCAACATTTGCAAACCTTGCCTGTTGTCGCAATATATTTTCATATTCTTGTGGCGTCCGTATACCTAATATTTCACGTTCAGCCATCGGCAATTTATTAAACTTACCGGCAATTTCATATATTTCCAGATCCCCCAGATTATCCAGTTTCTGATAAATCGGCCGTGCTTTTGCTTGTGCCTTTGCCGTTACTTCAGCCACGCTGTTGCCGCGGCTTGACGTTCCCAACACATCATTTACAAAACTCCGCAATTCTGCCGGCTGTGCCTCTCGCGCCTGATTTAATCTGTTTTGCAACATATAACCGGCAGCCGGCGTCTTTTGACGTGCCTGTTGAGCAATGTCCACAATAGGCTCATCGGCAACCTCAATCAGGCTTCGGCCGGTACGTTCAGCATCATTAAGCGCATTGTTGACAAGGTTTTCGGCATTAAGCCGGTTTCCTGTATTCTCAGCCAGCTGCTCGGTTAAACCATATAACGCTCTGCCGCCTGCTTTATTCGGATTGCGACTTAAAACATATTTTAAGCCTCTCAAACCTGAACCTAAGGCTCGCCCGGCACCTTCTCCCAAAGCTCCACTTACTGCGCCAAAACCGGCGCCTGAAACCAAGTTTTCCGGAGCATCCGTCAATCTGTCCGAGCCGGTTAAGCCGTATGCCGCACCTTCTATTCCACCGGCGGCCGTTGCAAGTTTCAAACCATTTAAACCGGTGTTTTGCA
>CALXZI010000057.1 GCA_944393205.1 uncultured Alphaproteobacteria bacterium
TTTTATCTTTAAACTCCTCTTGAGTACTAACCTGATATTTGTCCTGGGCAAAAATAAAACCGGCCGTTTCCCTTTTACCGACAGCATCATTTATAGTGTCATCGCTTAAGTATGCTCGCATTTGCTCACAGGCTTTGATATAGGCTTCATAATGTTCCTCTGTGGGTTCAACAATTTTAATATCTTCAGCTATTTCAACCATAATCTATCCCCTTACTTAAATAAAAGTATAACATATTTTTTACAAAAAAAAAATTAAAATATAAAATTCAGCTAGCTCATTGAAAAACAAACTATACCATAGCCGGAAATACTCTGACCAGATAAAGGTTTTTAAGACAATTCTTTACACAAAATAAATCGTCATCAACGTCAAAAACTTTCCGTTAAGCGAAAAAGCATTCCAATACCTAACAAGATGATAATTCAACTAACACATTGAAAAAAAAATAAACAAGATTAAAAAGTTCGGACAAATTGAAAAAATGACTATTAAAGGAAATGAAACATTCGAACTCGCTGAAAGTCTTGGAAAATAAAGCAAAACGGCAGGTTTTTATACCTGCCGTTTGAATTGGTGTCTTGCTTCGTAGGGCTCGCCTTTGGCTTGCCAACTACGCTTCGGGCACTTGCTTCGTAATTATTGCTTCACTCAAATCAATTGGGCTCGCAATAATAACTTCGCCACGCATCACCATTAAAAAAAGCGCCGTTATGGCGCTTTTTTTAATGGTGATCCCAACGGGATTTGAACCCATGTTACCGCCGTGAAAGGGCGATGTCCTAACCACTAGACGATGGGACCATTGATTAAAGACAAAGGCATATATAAAGGTATTTTTTTATTAGGTCAAGAACTTTTTTTCATTTTAATGAAAAAATTATCACCTATTTACCGCGCTGCATTAAGCGCTTGTACAATCTCACTGACATGCACCAATTTGATATTCTTGCCCCCCAGCGTTTTTAACCAATCTTTCAAAGCCAGAAAAGTCTGGCTTTTAGGATGACAAATAGCAACGGCAAAACCTTTTTTTTGTGCAATTTTTTCAGTCAAAGCCAGTTGTTTCATGATATATTCATAATCATTTTCATTATCTAAAAACACATCTCTGGCCGCAAAATCCACTTCATCTTCCTCTGCCAACTCCTTACCTTTAGATGAAGCCGTTGTTTTTGAATCCAAGAAAAACATATCATGTTGTTTTAAGATATTCATCACAACCCCGAGTTTTTCTTTATCTTCAGTAAATTTACTGCCCATATGATTGTTAATGCCTCTGACGGCAATACCATCAAAACGGATAAGCATATCGGCAAACAGATTTTCAATGGTTGTTGCATCCATTTCCGTCATGAGTGTATCCGGCGCCAAGTTCGCCTTAACTTTTGGTTCCATCGGTGCATGAATCATAATCTCATGTCCTGCCGTTTCGGCCTCTGCCGCCAATTGCGCCAAATTTTTACCATAAGTTAAGAAAGAAGAAGTTAAGGGCGCTTGTAAAGATATAATATCCTTGCTGCGCGGTTGATTAATCCCCATATCATCAATCACCACCGCCACCAGCGGCACATCGGTTTCTATTTTATCCAAAATAATGTTCCGATGCGGATTTTCAGCTTTCCTGATGGTCGATTCGGTTTCCTCATGCATATCGGCTACAGAGGTATTTAAAACCTCCGGATCAGCAGCAAAATATTCATGATGCAAAATAAAATCGCCGATAGTGTCTTCTGTTGAATATTCAACAACGGAATTTTCATCCGGCATCAGCAAAACCGCAGCCGATGATATATTTTTATCAGGGCTGAATTTAAGATACCCGACAAAAATTCCGGCCAAGAAAAATAGCAAAAGCAGCAGAGCAACAAGCGCCGCAGAAATATACGGCGCCATAATTCTGCATAAACTGTGCAACTTATCATTCACGATTATTAATCCCTTTTACGCAAGGTTGGGAAAGCAATCACATCACGAATAGTTTCGGCGCCGGTCAAAAAGATGGCCAGACGGTCAACACCCATACCCATGCCACCAGATGGCGGAAAACCGTTTTCCAATGCTGTCACAAAATCTTCATCAAGCATTTGCGCTTCATCGTCACCGGCTTCGCGTGCCGCTGCTTGTGCTTCAAAACGTTCCCTTTGTTCCAACGGATTGGCTAATTCGGAATAGGCGCAGCCCATTTCCATGCCGCCGACATAGGCATCAAAATGTTCCACCAAACGCGGATTGTTACGATGGGTTTTGGCTAACGGCGAAACATCGCGCGGCATATCCATCACCAAAATCGGATCAATCAGACGAGCCTCAACTTTGGCATCAAAAACTTCTTGCACCACTTTGCCCCAAGAAGTACAGGCTGAAGCATCCACACCGGCGGATTTTGCCATAGCTTGCGCTTCTTCCAGATTTTGAGCCTGCATCAAATCAATACCGGCATATTCCTTGACCAAATCAACAATGGATTTACGCGCAAACGGTTTACCCAAATCAATCTTATGGCCGTTAAATTCCACTTCCGTCGTACCTAAAACGCTTCGGGCGACATAAGCCAGTAAATCCGGTATGAGTTCGGCCATGGTATTATAATCGGCATAAGCCTGATAAGCCTCCAACGCTGTAAATTCCGGATTATGACTTTTATCAATGCCCTCATTGCGGAAATTGCGACCGATTTCAAAAACCCTATCAAAACCACCGACAAGCAACCTTTTTAAGTAAAGTTCCGGTGCAATACGTAAATATAAATCCATATCCAACGCATTATGGTGTGTAATAAACGGTTTCGCATTAGCGCCGCCCATAATCGGATGCAACATCGGCGTTTCCACTTCCAAAAAGCCGTGTTCTTCAAAATAACGGCGAATAGCCGAGGTTATCCGGCATCTCATTTCAAAAATTTTGCGGCTATCATCATTCATGATAAAATCAACATAACGCTGACGATAACGTGCCTCAACATCGGTCAAACCATGAAATTTTTCCGGTAGTGGTTGCAAAGACTTGGCAATAATGTCAAACTTTTCGGCCGCGACCGAAAGTTCGCCTCTGGGCGTCCGACGAATATATCCTGTCACTCCGACGATATCCCCGACATCCAAACATTTCAAGAGTTCCAAATCCGCTTCCGGCAAATGGTTTTTATGACAAAAAACCTGAATCTTTCCGGACTTATCTTTCAAATCAATAAACATACCGCTGTTGCGCACAGCCATGGCCCGACCGGCAATTGTTACGCGGTCTTCGGTATCGGCGCCGGTTTCAAGATCTTTATACTTTTCTTGCAAATCAGCGGCATAAGCATTCGGTACAAATTTATAAGGATACGGATTATACCCCTTTTCTTGCAAGGCTTTCAATTTGGCCAATCGCGCCTCACGATGAATATTTGTTGTTTCTGTTGACATTATTTTTCACCTAAAATTAAACTTTCGGTTTTGGATTATAAAGTCTTGAATTGCAATTTTCAACCTATTTTATACAGATTCGCCCTTCTTTTAACAAATTTAAGCACCAAGAAAAAGATTGACAAGCACATAAAAAGAACTAAACTAGAACAAAATATAACGACCGATGAGGTGCCGATGCTAACCGAGAAACAATACAAGCTCTTGCTTTTCATCAATAAAACAACCAAAGAAACCGGTTGTTCCCCATCATTTGAAGAAATGAAAAACGCCATCGGGCTAAAATCAAAGTCCGGCATTCATACCCTGATTAACGCTCTGGAAGAACGTGAATTTATCCGCAAACTCCCGCACAAAGCCCGTGCGCTTGAAGTAATCAGAATGCCAAAGTTCAAACCCAGAGCCATTTTGGAAGAAGAAAAAAAGCGTGAAAATGCCTTACATCATGCGGCGGCCGATATTCCTTTTTACGGCAAAATTGCTGCCGGTATGCCGATTGAAGCCTTAAGCGATGAAACGGAAACTCTTTCCGTCCCTTATGATATGGTTGCCCGCGGTCAGTTTTATGCTCTACGCGTTGAAGGAGATTCCATGAAGGAAGCCGGTATTTTGGATGGCGACACGGCTGTAATCAAAAAAGCCGACGACGCCGATAACGGCGAAATTATCGTTGCCTTGGTTGACAACTCGGAAGCAACCTTAAAAATTCTGCAAAAAAAAGGAACGGAAGTTTGGCTTGTCCCCTGCAATAAAGATTATGAAATCCGCAAATTGGATGCCAAGCGCGTTAGGGTTCAAGGCGTTTTAAGCTCCATTATCCGTAACTATCATTAAGATTTTGTTTTATTAGCGGCAAAATGTCAGAAAAAACTATATTTTTTGCATCATGCAAAAGAAAAAACCGTCCGTGTTGGTGGCAACCGGCGAAAATCTGATAAATCTATTTTCATGAAACGGATACGGCATATCCAACCGCTTTTGCCATAACGCCGCATGGTCGGCAAACGTCAAATCCGCATATTGTGCAGCAAATGCTTCAACCATATCTTCATTTTCATCTTTTAAGACCGAACAGGTCATATACACAATCCGTCCGCCTTTTTTGGTATGCTGATAAGCCGTTTCCAAAATCTCGGCCTGCACATTGTTTAAATCTTGCAATTTTTCCGGCGTTAAGCGAAACTTGGCATCCGGCGACCGCCGCCATGTGCCACTACCCGAACACGGCGCATCCAAAATAAAGCAATCATAATCCGTATCTTCAACATTTTTCAACAACTTGATATTGCGGATACCGAGCCGCGCCGCCCGTTCTTTAATCGCATCCATGCGGTTCCAGTCGGCATCATGGGCATAAACCACGCCCTCGTTGCGGTTATACGCGGCAACGGCCAGGCTTTTGCCGCCGGCTCCGGCGCAATAATCCACCACCTTTTCATCGGGTGTTACCGAACATAAAAACGCTGCCAGTTGCGAAGCTTCATCTTGAACTTCAATCAGCCCTTCCTGATAGCTCATGCAATTATTAAGATTTATCCGTTCTTCCGACCGTAGCCCGAACGGCGAATACGGCGTCGCGGAAAAAAACAACCCCTCGCCTTGCAAACGTTTTTTTACCATTTGCCGATCCGCCATATTCACCCGCAAATCCGCCGGAGCGGTTTGGTTCAAACTTTGCACCAAAGCCGGATTATTTATTTTTTCATAAAGCCATTTGGGGCATTCATCTTCAACATAATCCGGATAAACTGTGTCATCTGTTAAGTTTTTAAGCCATACTTTTTCTTCTTTGCTCAACGCCGCCAAGCCGTATTCCGAACCGTCGGCAACGATGTCCAAATCTTCATCTTTTAAATACAAAAGCAAAATCTGCCGCGCGTCATGGCTTTGGGCTTCAAAAGCAAGCCTTAAACGCCGGCGGATAATATTCCATACCGTATCAATGATAAAGCGCCGGTCTTTGGAACCGATGTATTTCCGTTTGCGGACATAGTCATTGATGATATGATCAGCCGGTCTTTCGTCTTTAAATACCTCGCT
>CALXZI010000058.1 GCA_944393205.1 uncultured Alphaproteobacteria bacterium
TTTTTTTTTTTTTGCAATTTTAAAGAGTCTCGTGGGGATAAGTTACAACCGGCAGAAGTTATGCAAGTTAACAACACTGTCTAAAATCTGTTTCCGTTTGCAGGTATCGTAGATGTTTGCCAATCATAAAAAAAAATAGTCGGATTGTCCGACTATTTTTTTTCTAAAAAACGCAAAATTTCTTTTACGACAACGGCCGGAGGAAGTTGTAAATCCAACATAAAGACTTCTTTTTTACCGACAACACAATGGTGCTTTTGTGCGTCATAATGGCAATAAGGAGTCTTAAATTCGCGTCCATAGACTTTTGAGTCATCTATATGGAAGTCTATTTTTTTGCGTTGGCAATATTTTGCCTTGGCATTATCCCACAATGAATCTTCCACTTTGAAAGAACCATTGGGAAAATACTTTATTTTATTTTTCGCGGCAAAATAATCTTTAATTGACCAGATGACCGAATAAGGAATTTCATGTTCTTGCAAAAATTCCCTTACGTTCTGTCTGCTTCCGCCGCTCAAAATATAAACCAGATGTCCTTGCTCCAGCAGAGTCTGGTTGAATTTCCTGAAAAAATCAGGTCTTGCCGTAATTACACCGTGAAAATCAATCCCGACTTTCAGGTGCTGTGCTTTGTTCTTATCCATAGCTTAATAATTTTTGGATAACTGAAGTATAATGACTTTATTTTTTTTGTCAACAATTCTTGCGTATCAGTATATTTATCTTGATTTATAAGCCTGTTGACGAAGCTTTTTGTAGTAATTTTTGTAAAAAATATCCCGTGTTTATGGCAAACACGGGATATCTTGACAGGATTGAGTTTTAGTTATTTAAGATAGCATAAATCTCTTCACGTGTACGGGCGGCACGAAGCTTTTCACAGACATCTTCATTTTTTAATATTCGTGACAAAGCTGCCAAAGCCGTTAAATGGTCAGCGCCGCTGTTTTCCGGAGAAATCAACAGAAAGACCAAGTCAACCGGTTTGCCGTCTATGGCATTAAAATCCAACGGTGTAGACAATCTTGCAAAAACTGCTTTAACACCGCTTAAACCTTCTATGCGTGCGTGTGGAAAAGCTGTGCCATTGCCGTAGCCCGTGGAGCCCAAGTTTTCCCGTTCCCAGATGGAATCGGCAACCGTGCGCTCATCCGTGCCAACTTCTTTAGCTGCCTTTTCAGATAATTCTTGCAAAAGTTGCCGTTTGTTGTTGGCTTTGACTTCGGTAAACACACAGTTCGGCGATAGAATATCAGAGATTTTCATATGCTTTAATCCTAATTGTCAGATTTTGGTTCTACCCATCCGATGTTGCCGTCTTTACGGCGATATACCATGCTGATGTGATTGTTGGCACTGTTACGGAACATTAAAGCGCCTTCGTTGGATAAATCCATCAACATTACAGCTTCACTAACGGTACAAACCGGAATATTGACATCGGTTTCAGCAATTGTAATCGGTGCATCCACATCAACATCAAGTTCTTCTTCTGTTTCATGTAAAGGTAATACCGCTTGATAAGCCAGCTCGGCCAAACCAATTTTGCTTTTATGGTCGCTTAACTTGTTTTTGTTGCGGCGCAGGCGGGTTGCAATATGCTCATTAGCATTGTCAAAAGCCGAATACGGATCTCCGGCAATGCCTGTGCCTTTTAAGATCATATTTTTTGCAGGATGAACAGTAACTTCTGCGCTGAAATCTTCTCCTTCTTTAGAAAAGGCCACCGAACAGCTGATGGGGGCGCTGAAATATTTTGTGACAGAGTTTTCAATGTTTTCTTCTACGTGTTTGCGCAGTCTGTCGCCAATGTCAACTTGTTTTCCCGTCAATGTAATTTTCATAATATTTCCTCGTATTTTTTTAATTGATACCTTGAATAGAAGTTCATTCTATTCTACTTCGCAAAATATATCAACCTTATTTTGCACAAAAGTCAATAGATTTTAATGGCTATTTCGTTTGTATCTGTTTACATAGCCGATGAAATCGCATTAGTTGCAACTTATCCCCACGAGACTCTTTAAAATTGCAAAAAAAAAAAACGGTTTATAATTCCGTAAAAATTGACGTTTTTGTTATATTGAGAGGAAATTATGCGGGAAAACGGTCGTTCCATGGTGGAGATGCTCGGGGTGCTGGCTATAATCGGTGTGCTTTCGGTCGGGGCTATCAACGGTTACTCCAAGGCAATGTTAAAATATAAACTTAATAAGCAGGCAGAACAGCTTAATACTGTTATTAACGCTGTTGTCCGCCATTTACATTCTTTTGATGATATCATCAATGCAAATGGTGTTTATTTAAACAAATATTTGGTTAAATTAAATGAAATTCCTTCGGAAATGGTACATGGAAACGATATGAACACCATATACGATGTTTTTGGTATTGGTTGGAGTATTTTGTATACACAGAACTCGTCGGTCGGTTTTATAAATTTGAGTGCCTCATCTTACCCTTCATTAAAAACAAAATCTGCTGATAATCTGGAAATTTGCCGAAACATGCTTGTCATAGCCAAAGAAAATAGCGGTAATATTTATGCAGTTAGCACCATCAGCGGCCATTATACCGATGAGTCAATCAGTAAATCTTTGTATGGAGACGGTTATTGTACTTCCGATGTTAATTGTTTGAAAAACATTACGTTGGAGCAAGTTTACAACTTATGTGGAGCTCATTGGGGAACGGAAAAACAACCTGAATTCAAAATCAACTGGTTGGTAAAAAGATTTTAACTTTTCAGCGCTATGCTGAAAACTATGAAAGAGACAATCAAATATAAAGCAACGCCGGAGTTACAAGAAGTTATCATGCGTTGGTTGGCATGGCTTAAAAATGTACGGCGTTATTCGGAACATACATTGGATGCTTATGGGCGTGATTTGGCGTGTTTTATTAATTTTTACAGTGCAGATACGCCGGTTACGCTTGATTTTTTGGCGCAAATGGAAGTGTATGATTTTCGGCGCTTTATCAGTCATCGCGCGGCAAAACATATAGAAAAAAGTTCTTTATCGCGTGAAATGTCGGCCTTTAAGAATTTTTTCAAATGGTTGGACAGAGAACAAATTTTGCACAATCCGGCGGTTTCGGTTCTATCCACGCCCAAGCAGCCTAAAGTGCTGCCAAAATCCGTGGAAGTGGACGACATTCAAACAATTTTGCAAAAAACTTCCGTTTTTGCTCATGACGATTGGTTGGCAAAACGTGATAAAGCCGTGCTGATTTTGCTTTACGGTTGCGGACTGCGTATTTCTGAAGCGCTTTCTTTAAATGCCGGTGATATTACGCAAAACAGCAAATTTTTGCGTATTAAAGGCAAAGGCAACAAAGAAAGAATCGTTCCGCTGCTGCCGGTGATTTATGAAGCCGTCAAACAATATCAACAAGCATCGCCGTATGACTTTAAGGCTGACAGTCCTTTGTTTGTCGGTGCCCGCGGCGACCGCCTGAGTCCGCGTATTGTGCAGCGGCAGTTGGAAAAAATCCGCATGGATATGGGGCTTCCCGATACGGTGACGCCGCACGCGTTGCGGCACTCTTTTGCCACGCATTTGCTGGCTGAAGGGACTGATTTGCGTTCCATTCAGGAGCTGCTGGGTCATGCTTCATTGAACACAACCCAGCGTTACACCGATGTTCAGATTGAAACCTTAAAACGTGAATATAACAAAGCTTTTGCCGATGCGGCGGAAGAATAAGTTAAAAAAACGCGGCTTTCAAGCACCCTGATAAATAAAAATTGCCGGTTGATAAAGCCGTTTTTTATCATAAAAAAAGAGGTGCGGCTGCCCGTACCTCTTGATAAACTTTTATTCTGACAAAGAACTACTTTAACTTCTTTTCAACGAACTCTTCGTGTTTTTTGGACTTCTTGTCATATTTTTTCAAGACCAACTTTTCCGGATGAGTTCTCGGGTTCTTTTCAGCCAGATAAAACGTACCGGTACCGGCACTGCTCTCTAATTTTACTTTTACTTTTACTGCTTTTGCCATTGTTTTTACTCTTAAATTAAAGGTTATAAATCAAAACATTTAGGCGTAATATACATTTTTTCGCGCCGTTGTCAACAACAAATTTGTCATAACTCGTTTTTTATGTATTTTATGGCGATCTGCACATCCGTTTCTTCATTTAAGCGGTCGGCTTTGGCGCAATCGGCATCTGCAAGATTTTCGGGCGAATTTATATTTCCGGTGCAAATGGCCGGCTTTAAGCCCTGCTTATCAATAGCGGCGCCGGAGGGCGTGTAAAAATAAGCCGTGGTCAGAGCCATCGCTCTTTCGGCATCCATACGCACCACGTTTTGCACCGTACCTTTGCCGTATGTGTCGGTACCGATTAAAATTGCACGGTTTTGTTCGCTTAAAGCGGCGGCCAAAATTTCCGCCGCCGAGGCAGTATAGCCGTCAACCAGCACAACCAAAGGTTTGTTATCGGTTATATCACCGGCGGCAGCCGTGTAAAATTCCGGCGAATGGCCGGTTTTGCCATTGGTGTAGGCGATGATTCCTTCATCTAAAAACATATCTGTGATGGCGACGGCTTCTGCCAAAACACCGCCGTGATTGCCGCGCAAATCAAGAATGATGCCTTGCGCTTTCGGATGGCTTTGCAGGGCTTTTTGGACTTCATCGCCAACACCCTGTTTAAAAGAAAGAAGCTTAATTATCAGAACATCATCATCCATACGGGCGGCAAAGTTGCGCCGAACTTTATGCATGGACGATGTTTCATTATGGAAGGCGTCATAATAATGCGAGTAGCCGTCAAGATCCTGAAAAACAGATTGAGCAAAACGATCCGGCATTTCAAAATCATATAACTCTACTTCCGGCGATATTTTTACGGTTGCGGCAATGGCTTCACGGCTCAAAGCCGTCCATGCATTAATGTTATTGTCCGTTTCCGGTAATGAAAATACTTTTGCCAACCGGCGTTTATAATAAATGTACAGTTTTTTATCCGTGGCGGAAATTTTAATATTTGTATCGGTTTTTTCCAAAGCTTGCAAACCTTTTAACGTAATTTCCCGATTGGTTAAAGCATTAATATAATCTTCGCTTAATGTGGCGTAAACTTGTTTTAAAGAATCAGCCTGTGCTGCGAATGAAAAAAATAAGCTTGTGATGAGTACGGCAACCAATTTCATGACAGTTACTCTTTCAAAAACGGAATTCCGCGGTCAAAACCGTGTGATCGGAAGGTTTGTCCATCACACGCGGATTTTTATCAACTTGGCAGGAGACCAAAGCATCCGCCATTTGCGCCGACAAAAACAA
>CALXZI010000059.1 GCA_944393205.1 uncultured Alphaproteobacteria bacterium
AACACGCGTGCGGCGGGCTTATGAGGTGTGGCTAGATACCGGTATCAAACTTTCTGATTGGCACCAAAACCGATGATAAAAAAATTGCCGGAAGCCGAGTTCTTTATCATAAAAATCTGTCCGTCGGCAGATGAGCTTGATGAACGTTGTTATATCCGATTTGACAAGATGATAAACGAAGGTGCCGTACAAGAGGTGCAAAGGCTTTTGGAACTTCATCTGCCGAACACGCTGCCGGCAATGAAAGCGCTCGGCGTGCCGGAGTTGGCGCGCTATCTTAAGGGTGAATGCTCTTTGGAACAGGCGGTTGAAGAAGCCAAACTGCACACACGGCAATATGCCAAGCGGCAGCGCACCTGGTTTAAGAACAAACTCAAAGCCGATATGGAGCTTAACTGTTGTTATGCCGGTGATTGCACCGATATTTTGCAACGAATTGAACGGTTTAGGAAAAGATGATGCAAACGACAAATAAAAAATATTTGTGGTGGCTGCTGCCAGTGGCTTTATGGCTGGCGTGGGTCGGCTTTGCGCGCACTTTTTTATGGCAGCGGATTTTCGGACAGCCGCTGGCGGAAAATGCTACTGAATTACCGCTTGTTGAAAAAATCACGCTTTTACCGCAAAATTGGCAACAAACGGTTTTGTTTGGCGGCCATGAGGTGCGGCTTGATTTTCGCGCGGCTTATCAGGTGCGGGGACGGGCGGTTTATGTGGATATTTATGATCGCGGTTTTCATCTTGGTTTTAAGAGTGAACAAGACAAAGCCAATGAGCTTTACAATGCGGTTTCACCGTTGGATTTGAGCTTGTTTATCGGGGCAACGGCGGCGGCAGATAATTGGCAAAAAATTGACGTGTCGCATGAGTACCGTGTGATTATTTGGGAATGGCAATATAAAGACAATCCGATTGTCAATCAAGATGAAATCAGCAACAATCATATTATTCCCGCCAATATCAATATCCGCCGTGGGTTTGACACCATCAAAAAAGGCGATGTCGTGTTTTTAAGCGGTTATCTGCTGGATTGGCAGCCAGTGGGCGAATATGCTTACATGGATATGAAAACCGCTTTAACGCCGGGAGAAATCGCTGATTTCAAATTGGGCGGCAAAACTTCTTCTTTATGCCGGTATTTTTATGTGGAACGACTTGAAGTCCGTGGCTTTGCGTATCAATAAATTTTATCGCCAAACGGCGTAAAAACGGCACTGGGTGGAATCTTCAAGACAATTGCCACAAAGTGTGTCAATATCGTTTAAGGTCATATTGTATATGCATTTGTTTGATTTGGAGCAATAGTTGTTTCCATAAAAAGCATTGCCGCCCTCATATTCGTCTTCGCCTTCATCATTGCTGACAAAACGATCGGTTGAAATATAGTATAAAACATCGGCGTTTTGTTTATACACATTAAGCAGATTCCGACAAATTTCCATACCGTTGTGACCAGGATAAAAACTATATCCGATACCGTCTTGCACCGGATAAGCAAAAATCCAGATATCGTTGCCGAAAATATCGGTTAAATAAGTCGGTTTTTGTGAATCGAATTTAATTCCGTCCGGCACCAGATTTAATTTATACATAATTTCGGCAAAATGAACGGGCGAATTGGAAGAAGATGTATTATCTAACTTTTTCACGATTTGAAAAGCATTCATAAACAACATATTCATCGCTTCCGCCTGCTTGTTGAGCTTGTATTTAAGCATAGCTTTGGAGTAACCCGAGATAGCCCCGACGCTCAAAACCCCGATTATAGCCAGTACCCCGAGCATTTCCACCATGGAACGCCCGCATAATGTCGCATCTACTTGCCTTCTTCTCGCTCGTGTACCGCTTCTGTACACGTCGCTCAAACAAGGCTTCGCATCTGCACCATTCTTCGCAATTCTTCCGCATAGAGCCGCATCTGTTTGCAACTTTTTTCCTCGTGTACCTAATGTTGTACACGTCGTCAAAAAGTTACGGCACATCTGCAGCCCTCTGCAAAAGAATGAAAATAAGAAGGAAATTGCGTATAACGGCGCATCTAAAGCGCTTTTACGCGAAGTCGGAAAATTCACGTACGTCTTATGTACGCTGGAATTTTCCTCCTCGCTAGAAAGCACTTTATCTGCACCATTCTCCGCAATTTCAGAATGTGCAAGAGAGAAAAACTTAAAAAAATCAAACAAATTCATCAAAAGAACTCCTAAAATTGCAAAAAATACCTATTTGCTCGTCATTCTAAACCGTTTTTTTTTGCAATTTTAAAGAGTCTCGTGGGGATAAGTTACAACCGGCATTGATTTGATGATGGAATAAAAAGCAGAATGATGGGAAAAAATAAAAATGCTTGTAATTTATAAAAATGTTAATATTTTGTGCCGTAATATAACGCAATTACAATAAGTGTTGGGTAAAACATATGCATGGGCTTCATCCTCTGATTGTTGATTTGGCTTTAATAACTATTTACGCGGCCATTACAACTTTGATATTTAAAAAATTAAAACAACCCATGGTTTTGGGTTATTTATTGGCAGGAATTTTTGCCGGTCCGTATTTTAATTTTGTGCCTACCGTTACAGATCAGACAAATTTGAAGCTTTGGGCTGATATCGGTGTTATCTTTTTGTTATTTAGTTTGGGGTTGGAATTTAGTTTTAAAAAGATGGTCAGCGTCGGCAAAGCCGCAATGATAACGGCAACTCTTAATATTTTTCTGATGCTTTTTGTCGGGCATTATACCGGATTGTTTTTAGGTTGGAGCACGGTTGACAGTTTTTTCCTCGGTTCCATGATTTCTATGTCTTCTACCACGATTATCATTAAAGCATTTGATGATTTGAATATTAAAAAACAAAAATTTACCGATTTGGTGTTTGGTGTTTTGATTATTGAAGACATTATGGGAATTTTGCTTTTGGTTTTGTTGCCGACGATTGCTTTAGGCAGCAATATTGATAGCGGCGCTTTAGGCGTAAGTACCTTAAAACTTGTACTCTTTTTGGTTTTATGTTTTATTATCGGTATTTATATTGTGCCGACTGTGCTCAAGCGGTTAAAAAATTTCTTAAATGATGAAATGCTTTTGTTGCTGACACTGGCTTTATGCTTGTCTATGGTTTGTCTGGCGGTTTATTCCGGTTTTTCTTCGGCATTAGGCGCATTCATTATGGGATCAATCCTGTCCGAAACCGGTGTTATTAAACAGATTGAGACAGTTATTAAGCCTTTAAAAGATTTTTTGGGCGCAGTGTTTTTTGTGACTGTTGGCATGATGGTTGATCCGGTGGTGTTTATTTCTCACGCATATCCAATTTTTATTATTACATTGGTGGTTTTGATTGGTAAAACAGTATTTTCGGTTTTTGGTTTTGTGATTTCTGGAAAACCGTTGAAAACAGCGGTATATGGCGGATTTTCCTTGGCGCAGGTGGGCGAGTTTGCTTTCATTATTGCTGCTTTGGGTATGAGTTTGGGTGTGCTTAACGAAGCCGTTTATCCGGTTATTGTGGCGGTTTCGGTTATTACGACATTTTTGACGCCGATTATGATAAAATCTTCTAATCGCGCGTGTAAACTGCTTGATAAAATAATGCCTGAAAAATGGCGGCATTATATTGAACAGAGTTCTGAAACATCCGTTACGGCAGTGACGGAAGAAAAACTTTGGAAAGCTTTGTTTAAAAGTTATTTTAGTCGTGTCTTTGTTTTTTCTATGATTTTATATGCCATCATTGCTTTTGCAAACCGCGGCTTGCGGTTCTATCTGGCGGAATGGCTGCCGAATGTGCCTTTGCGTGTGGTATTGACATCAGTTGCTTTTTTAATGATGGCACCTTTTTTGAAAGCAATGATCGGGTGGAATATGATTATTCCGGAGTTGATAAACAATGTTTTGGTTAAACTGCACTTGCGACAGCCTAAACCGGCAGATGATACTCTATGTGAAGATGTGTTGGCGGTTAATGACAAGTGTGTTCCTTCCAGTAGGTCGCTTATTCAAAATGTGCTACAAGAAAATAAAAACAGGGCCGGCGGGCTTTTTGTTTCAAACGAGAGGATTGCTAAAATTTATGCTGTTTTATGGTATGCGCGGCCGGCCAACAGATTGCCATTGTTGATTTTGACCAGTTTTCGTCTGTTGTTGGTGGCTTTTTTTATTGTGACGGCTGTCCATAAACTTTTGACTGAAAATATTAAAGTAATTTTTGTGTTGCTGGTTGCTTCGGTATTTTTGATTATGCAATCCAAATGGTTGCTCAACCAATACTTAAAAATGGAAACCCACTTCTTAAACAATTTGAACGGTGAACCTAGCGAACAGGCTGAGGCGGAAACGACTAAAGAAAAAACCACGTTATAAACTTTTTAGCCGTTATATCCAAATAGAATGCCGAGATAACAAGTTTTTTGCTGACAATAACGACAGAAGCCGTCAATTTTTGTGACATCCATATTGCGTAGACAAGGGGTGTTGGAATTGGTCGGATTGCAATAGCGGTCGCCATATGTGCGTCCCTCAATGTTAACTTCGCCGCCGCTGGCGGATTTATACATATTTATGTGCCACAAATCAGCGGCGTTTTCTTTAACTGCTGTTATAATGTTACGGCAGATTTCCAGATTGTAACTTGAATTGTCTATCGTATAACTAATGCCGTAAAATGTAACACTGCCATCAATATGATAGTTAACATTTAATCTGTTGTTAAAAACATCATTAAGATAGGGGTTGCTATCGGTTCCACGTACCATATCTTCAGGAATGGCGCCGAGCTTGACAAGCGGTGTTATAATGGAACCGGATGTGGTGTTAAATTCACCGACATAAAGCATAGCGTTGTTTAAGATGGTAGAAATTTGCTCGGCCTGTTTATTGAGTTTATATTTCATCATCGCTTTGGAGTAGCCGGAGATAGCCCCGACGCTCAAAACCCCGATTATAGCCAGCACGCCGAGCATTTCCACCATGGAACGCCCGCATAACGGCACATCCGCTTGCCTTCTTCTCGCTCGTGTACCTAATGTTGTACACGTCGTCAAAAAGTTACGGCGCATCTGCAGCCCTCTGCAAAAGAATGAAAATAAGATGGAAATTGCGTATAACGGCACATTTAAAGCGCTTTTACGCGAAGTTAGAAAATTCACGTACGTTTTATGTACGCTAGAATTTTCCTCCTCGCTAGAAAACACTTTATCTGCACCATTCTCCGCAATTTCAGAATGTGCAAGAGAGAAAAACTTAAAAAAATCAAACAAATTCATCAAAAGAACT
>CALXZI010000060.1 GCA_944393205.1 uncultured Alphaproteobacteria bacterium
GGCAGACCGCAATATTTTAACCTTATGGAGCGTTATGTCAAACTCATCGCTATAAGCTTTACTGAACCACGCGTCTAGCGGGGTTTTCCTATTACAAAAAACCGCCCGTATCGGGCGGCTAAAAATTTTATCAAAATTTTATTTGTTATCCAAATCCAATTTGATATGCAATTCTTTCAACTGTTCTTCGGTGACAGTGTTCGGCGCTTGCATCATTAAATCTTGCGCCTTGCCGTTAAGTGGAAAGATTATCACGTCGCGGATAATCGGCTCGTCAAGCAAAAGCATGACTGTGCGGTCAATCCCCGGAGCGCATCCGGCGTGTGGCGGCGCACCATATTTGAAAGCATTAATCATGCCGCCGAACTTGTTATCTACCACGCTGTGGTCGTAACCGGCAATTTCAAAAGCTTTGTACATAATTTCCGGTTGATGATTTCTGACCGCGCCCGAGGCAAGTTCTACCCCGTTGCAGACCATATCATACTGATAAGCCAAAATTTCCAGCGGATTCTTGTTCAATAAAGCGTCTAAACCGCCTTGCGGCATGGAAAACGGATTATGCGAAAATTCCACTTTTCCGGTTTCTTCATTTTCTTCATACATCGGAAAATCAACAATCCAGCAGAGTTTAAACGCGTTATAATCAAATAATCCCAGTTCTTCGCCGAGTTTGTTGCGGACTTTGCCGGCAAATTTATTGATAAGCTTCGGAGCGCCGCCCATAAATAGCACGGCGTCGCCGTCATTGATACCAAATGTTTGCTTCAGTTCATTTAATTTTTCTTCGGATAAAAATTTGGCGATACCTTTGGCACCGGCGGAAGAAAAGGCGACATAAGCTATGCCTCCCATGCCTTCTTCTTTGGCGTAAGCGTCAAACTTATCAAAGAACGAACGCGGCTTGTCGCCGGCATTCGGTGCGGCTATGGCGCGGATTTGTTCGCCGTTTGCCGCTTTTGTGTCATACAGCCCAAAGCCGGAATTGTTAAAAAACGCGGTTGCGTCGGCAATGACGAGCGGATTACGTAAATCCGGTTTGTCAGAACCATATTTTAACATTGCTTCCTTAAACGGAATCCGGATAAACGGCGCTTGGTCAACTTTTTGCCGTTGGCGAATTTGTTGAAAATGCCGCCCATGGTGTGTTCCAAAACCTTAAAAACATCTTCTTGCGTGGCAAAAGACATTTCCATATCCAGTTGATAAAATTCTCCAGGGCTGCGGTCGGCTCTGGGGTCTTCATCGCGGAAACACGGCGCAATCTGAAAATACTTGTCAAAGCCGGAAACCATCAATAATTGCTTGAATTGTTGCGGGGCTTGCGGCAAAGCGTAAAATTTGCCGGGGTTGATGCGTGACGGCACCAAAAAGTCGCGCGCGCCTTCCGGCGACGAGGCTGTCAAAATCGGCGTTTGATATTCAGTAAAACCTTGTTCGGTCATCAGACGGCGCATTTCGGCAATCACTTTTGAACGCAGGATAATGTTGTTATGAATCCGTTCTTTGCGCAAATCCAAAAAGCGGTATTTTAAGCGCAATTCTTCAGGGGCGTCATCTTCGCCAAAAACTTGAATCGGCAAAACATCGGCGGCGGAATACACCTCCATGGATTTTGCTTTGAGCTCAATTTCGCCGGTCGGCATATTTTTGTTGATGCTTTCACGTACGGCAACTTCGCCGACAAAGCCGACCACGCTTTCCACACGAGTGTTTTCAATTTTTTCAAACAAATCGGACGAAGAATCCACCACGCATTGGGTTATACCGTAATGGTCGCGCAAATCAACGAAACACAAATTCCCCAAATTGCGTTTGCGGTGTATCCAACCGGCCAGCCTGACTTGTTTGCCGGCGTCTTCGCGGCGCAGTTCGCCGCAAGTGTGAGTCCGATATTCGTTCATTTTTTCCTCAATTTTTTATTAAAACAGCTTTTTTGTTTTTAGAGCCGTTTTGCGAGAAAAGCAACAATAAAATTAAAAAAATATTAAGCAATCAGGCGTATTTTAAAAAATCAACCAATGAGAGATACAGATGAGAATAATTGAAAATACAGAAGCCTTAAATGCACTTTGTTCGGAGTTGCGGCAACAATCGTTTATCACTGTAGATTCAGAATTTGTGCGCGAGAAAACATATTATCCGAAATTGTGTTTGTTGCAAATTGGTTGGGTTGATGATGCCGCGATTGTTGACCCACTGGCGCCGAATATGGATTTTGCGGCGCTTTTTGATGTTTTGACGGATGAAAAAATTTTGAAAGTTTTTCACTCCGGTCGGCAAGATATTGAAATTTTTTATAATATGAGCGGCAAAATTCCGACGCCGATTTTTGATACGCAGATTGCCGCCATGGTTTGCGGGTTTGGTCCTTCCATCAGTTATGACAATTTGGTGCGCGCTATTACCAAAGTTGATTTGGATAAGTCCAGTCGTTTGACCGATTGGAGCAAACGGCCGTTAGAGACCAAACAATTAGAATATGCTCTGCGCGATGTGACGTTTTTGGTACCCTGCTATCAATATCTTGCCGATTATTTGCGTAAAAACGGCCGTGAACATTGGATTGATGAAGAAACTGCCGCTTTATGCGATGAGAATATCTATAAGCCGGATCCGGACAATGCATGGCTTAAAATCCGCCATTCGGCGCATAGTCCGCAATTTTTGGCAATGCTTAAAGAATTGGCGGCATGGCGTGAACGCCGCGCCATAAAACATAATATGCCGCGGCAATCGCTTTTAAAAGATGAAATGCTTGTCAACATTGCCGCGGTGGCGCCAAAGACGCTTGAGGATATGCAAAAAGTTCGCAATATTCATCAAGATGTTGTCAAGGGTAAGTTGGGAAAAGAACTTTTAGAAGTTTTGGACAAGGCGCGGAAAATGCCTTTTGGCAACGAGTTGCGTAAAATTGAGCGTGAACGACAAACCAACATTCCGAGTTCGGCCGGTGCTTTGGTGGAGGTTTTGCGCTTGTTGTTAAAAATTAAAAGCGAGCAAAATGAGGTTGTTTCATATATTATTGCATCAGAAAAAAACTTGCGGGATATTGCCTGCGGCACCCGAGATAAGACTAATCCGGCTTTAAACGGTTGGCGTTATGAACTTTTTGGGCAATACGCTTTGGCTTTTCGTAAAGGATTGGCAACCATTCGTTATGATACCATCAATAAAGAGATTGTTATTGATATAATGAAAAAAAAGACGAATTTGGAACAGAATGACTTGAATAAAGAAAACCTCGCCGCAAATCCGAACGAGGTTTTATAGAGGAAATAAAAAAATTATCTATGATAAAATCCGGATGTCGCCGGCTGCGTTGCGTCCTCTATCATCATAAACTTCATAACTGACCTTTTGTCCGTCATATAATTTTTTAATGCCTTTTTCTTCCAACTTGGTAACATGAACAAAAATATCTTTGCCGCCGGTTTCAGGTTGAATAAAGCCATACCCCTTTTTGGTGTTAAACCATTTTACAGTACCCGTAGACATAACGTCTCCTTTCTTTGTTTATATATAGCTTGTTTTACAAAATAGTCCGCCTATATATATTAACAAGTATACCTTATGACAAAAAACGCCATATGTCAAGCAAAAAGAGTATTTACATATAAACGATTATTTATGGTTGTTATTTATCGGCGTTTAACTTGTATTTTATTTTCATTTGTTTGATATAGTCTACCCGAGCTGATAGTTTTTCATGTTCGGTTGCATAAGAATCCAAAATGCTTACGATTGCTTTTTCATATTTTGGCTCATTAGCGGCAATTGCGCACAAATAAAAGGTGGCAGCTTCAAAAACTTGTTGTTTTTCATTGCCTAATTGTGCAGCAACAGCGACATAGGGCGGCGTACATGCTCTTTCAAATTCTTTTCTTGAAAGAATATAAGCGCGTTCCTGAATGGCGTTTGCCTGCCGCGGCGTTATATCACCGACTTCCGGTTTGCCCGACCACAGAAACCTGAAAAAATCTATAATTTTTTTATTGGCGTTTTGAAACATTTGTTTCTCCTGATATGTAAGTCATAAAGTTTTTTTACAAAAAAGATATTAAAAAATATTTGACTTCTGAAATAAAAAAGCGTATGTAATTTTCACAAATTGCTTATTGCTTTGTCGTCTAATGGTAGGACAGCGGACTCTGACTCCGTTAATCTTGGTTCGAATCCAGGCAAAGCAGCCACTAAAAAAGCCCTCTTAGTAAGGGCTTTTTTAGTGGCTGCTTTATCATTGGTAAGAAGCAATGTTCGGAATCGCAGTGCCTGCCGGTAAATGTCGGCGGGCGGTGAGATGGCGGCTGTCTTTGAAAAAAAAGATCAGCCGCCTATCCAGACAAATATGCTTTGATTATGATAAATCTTCAACAAAACACAAGCCCTCTTAGTAAGGGCTTTTTTAGTGTTTTTTTGTCATTGGCAAGAAACAATGGCAATATGCGCATAAATTAAGCGTCAACAGGAAACTCCCGTAACGTTTGTTACGGGAGTTTTTTAGGGGAAAATATTATTTTTACGGCTAGGGAACCGATAAATAATATTTTCGTTTTTTTATGCCTCAAAGCCGCGTATAGGGATTGCCGCCTTTAAGCATAAAACGCTCTTATATTAGTAGTATTTCCAAGCAACTTCGCATGTCGTACTTGTACAAGAACAAGCATTAACCGCACTGGTAACGCTCATCGGCGTTGGGTTTTTATCTGCGCCCGGAACAGCGATGGCTGTACAACTAGTTGAACCAGTACCATCACACTTTTCACTTTTATCGTCAGAAGTTCCTAAATAAACAGCATCAACACCTTTTCCTGTAGCGCTATCTTCTGTGCCTGTAACGCCGGATGTATTACCATTTGTACCAGCAGAAATAGCAATCAAACCGGAAGCCTGACCGGAACCCCAGTCGCCGGTTGCGAGGGTAACGCATGCTTCGGATGATAAACCGCTGTATACAATGCTGAACGCTTCATTATCATCACTGACGCGGCCACCGGAAGCACCGATTTTTACCTCACCGCCAAAAGCGTTGGTGATTACGGAGTTTGCGTCATCAGTATACATATCGTTCGGTACTACACCGAATTGTTTGGCTTGTGCATTAGTCAAACCTTCATAATCACCCTGTGAAGAGAACAATGTACGGATATTGGCGACCAACATGGAAACCTGATCGGTTGTTTTGTTGATTTTGTATTTGTTCATGGCTTTGGAATAGCC
>CALXZI010000061.1 GCA_944393205.1 uncultured Alphaproteobacteria bacterium
AATTAAAAACAAGGACCCCTAACATCTGCAAAATTTTCCTTTTTGTTTTTCTTTGTTAACCGTTTTTTTTTTTTTTGCAATTTTAAAGAGTCTCGTGGGGATAAATCGCAACTGTACAATGCTACTGTTTAAGAGCCATGATAGCTGTAATTATGAAGACATCATAATCAAACATATTAAAAAACAGGCGAAGCGATTGTCTTGCCTGTTTTTTCATGCTTATTCCCGACACATTTGCCGAACTTTCATCAGAATTTTACCAAGGTTATTTTCGCCGATGCCGTTACATACACCCCAGAAGGTATCGCCCCAATCGTTACCTTCTTCCAAAATTGCATCTTTAGTATCCAAAAGCAGTTGTTTGAGTGCCGGATGATTGCAGAATTTTTGTTTAACCAAATCTTGCATAATATCTAATCTTTGTTCTGTCCAACCATCTGCCAGATATTTTTGATGCTCTTTCTTTTCCCAAAAAGCTTTTGCCTCATAAGGCGACATTCGGCTGATTTGGCGGCGGAGGTCCTTGTCTTTTGTTTTGGCGGCTTGATAGGCGTTTTCTACACAATCAAACACGATCCCTTCATAGACAATTCGTAAATGATGTGGATATAAACCGCCGCCTTTTTTATGCGGGTAAAAGTTTGATAAAAACCGCGTTGTTTCTGTGGTAAATGTTGTAATTTTTTCCATAATATCTCCAATAATTAAAATTTTATCCAGTATAAATGGAAAACAATAAAAAGTTAACCTATTGAATTTTATAGAAAATATTTAAGATATAAATATGCTGCAGATATAATAATGCTGACAATCATCACCGGCATTGCCCACAACAAAAAGCGCAAAAAGCTTATCGGATGTCCTTCGCGTTGGGCAAGCCCTGCCACAATCACATTGGCTGAAGCGCCGATAAGTGTGCCGTTGCCGCCGAAACAGGCGCCTAAAGACAAAGCCCACCATACAGGCATCATAGCCTCTCGCCCTCCCATGGACGGTTCCATAGAAGTCAGCATCGGGATCATGGTAGCAACAAACGGAATGTTGTCAATAGCACTTGAAAGAACAGCAGAAGAACCTAAAATCCAAAACACGCTTTTTTGTATGTCGCCATCTGTTAATTCAATAAACCATTGCCCGAGCATTTTTAAAATACCGGTAATTTCCAACCCGTGCACCAAGACAAATAAACCGCAGAAAAAGAATATGGTGGTCCAGTCAACTGCGGCAAAAGCCTCTGAAACTTTTTGTTCACGGCTCTGATGATTGTCACCCAAGGTATATAACAGCAACAATACTGCCGCGCCGAACAAAGCAATAACACCGTTGGCAATTTTGATATGTTCTGCGGCGATAAAACCGATAATGACCAATGTCAGTACGGCAAGTGATTTATATAAAAGTTTAAAATCGCTGATACACTCAATTTCTTTCATTTTCAAGACGGCAGATTGCCGTTGAGGTGTTGTTGTCAGCGATTGACGCCATATAAGCACAAAAACGACAATTAACAATAATGTGCAGATAACAACTACCGGTGCCAGATTAACCACAAAATCCATAAAAGAAAGGTTTAAAGCCGAGCCGATAAGAATGTTCGGTGGATCGCCGATAAGCGTTGCCGTACCGCCGATGTTAGAGGCAAAAATTTCTAAAATAAGATATGGAAACGGATTAACTTTGAGCTTTTGTGTTATTTGAAATGTGACCGGCACAATCAGTAGAACCGTTGTCACGTTATCCAAAAAAGCGGAGAAAAAAGCTGTAACAGCGGTCAGAACCGCCATAAGTCCAATAGGATGAGCGCGTACCATTTTGGCGCTCCACACGGCAATGTATTGAAATAATCCGGATTTCTCGGTAATACCGACAATTATCATCATGCCGACAAGCAACGATATGGTGTTAAAATCAATGCCGGCAATTGCTTGTGCTTGCGTCATAATGCCGGAAACAATCATCACGGCAGCGCCCAAAAGGGCAATAACCGCGCGATTAAGCTTTTCGGTAAACAAAATAAGATAACAAATCGTCACAATACTTACGGCGATAGTTCCTGCATTTAGCCCTGAAAAAAGTTCGTTCATAATATTTTTCCTACATAAAATGAATAATGTACAAATAAAGGTGCGCAATAGCGACTGAACAAATCATCACCGGCACGGCCCACAATAAAAAACGTATAAAACTTATCGGATGTCCTTCACGTTGGGCAAGACCTGCCACAATCACATTGGCGGATGCCGCAATCAACGAACCGTTGCCGCCAAAGCAGGAGCCGAGCGAAAGCGCCCACCATACCGGCATCATGGCTTCTCGTCCGCCCAAAGCAGTTTCCATAGATTCCAATGTGGGGATCATGGTCGCCACAAACGGGATATTATCAATGGCAGCAGAAATCAAAGCAGAAACCCACAAAACCCCGAGAGTTGCTTTTTGAATACTGCCGTCGGTAAGCTCAACAAACCATTGTCCCAAATGATGCAAAACACCGGTTTCTTCCAAACCGTACACAATAGCGAACAAACCACAGAAAAAGAATATGGTTGTCCAGTCAACCGCGGCAAAAGCCTCTGAAACTTTTTGTTCACGGCTCTGATGATTGTCACCCAAGGTATATAACAGCAACAACACTGCCGCGCCGAACAAAGCGATTGTACCATTTGGAATATGCCAATGTTCGGCACAAATAAATCCTGTAATCGTTATGAACAAAACACCCAAAGATTTTATCAGCAGAGCTTTGTCTTTAATGGCGGCAGTTTCGCTTAATTGCATAATTTTGGCTTTATCGGCTGATGAAGCAGACATTTTCCGTCCGAAGAAAAGGTCAAAAACAAGAATAAGCAATGCCATGTTAATCATGACAATTGGCGTTAATTCTTTTACAAAATCCATAAAAGAAAGATTTAAGGCCGAACCGATAAGGATATTCGGCGGATCACCGATAAGTGTTGCTGTGCCGCCGATATTGGAGGCAAAAATTTCCATAATAAGAAAAGGATAGGGGTTTAATTTAAGGTACCGTGTAATTTGAAAAGTGACGGGAACAATCAACAAAACCGTGGTTACATTATCAAGCAGAGCAGAAAAAACAGCCGTAATAACAGCTGATACCGCTAAAATCCCCCTCGGTGAGGCTTTGACAAATTTGGCTGAAAAAATTGCAGCGTATTCAAACATGCCAGATTTTTCAGCAACACCGATTATAACCATCATGCCGCTTAAAAGCAATATGGTGTTAAAATCAATACCGGCGATAGCCTGTTCCTGTGTTAAAACGCCAAAAAAAATCATAGCCGAGGCGCCCAAAAGGGCGATAACCGCGCGATTAAGTTTTTCGGTAAACAAAATAAGGTAACAAACAAGTAAAACCGACACCGCGATCATCGGCGGATTTAAAGTAAGAAAAAATTCTGACATTATTTCCAAATATCCTTTTTATTACAAAATCTGCTTTACTATATATAGATATACTTAAAAAACAAATAATAAATAATTTTTATAATAAAATGTATAAAAAGGTTTTTTTTATTGAAAGTTGATATCGGCCGCATAAACTAAAAAATCATAATACCAAAGGAGGACGATATGAAAAAGTTAATAATATGGGCGGTTTTGCCGATGATTTTTACGGCAGGTTCTGTTCAAGCTTTAGATTTAGTCAGTATGGCGCAAAAAGCGCAAGAACAAGTTGACGGGGCAACAGCAACCACGGAATTACAAAAAGCTGCCGTGGCGGATAAAGCTGAAGCCCATAAAGCCGAAGTTGAGCAAAAAAAAGCTGAAAAAAAGACGCTTAAAGCTGAAAAAAAGCCAAAGCGGCTGCGGAAAAGACAATAAAAATTTGACTATTACAAAGAAAACAATTACCGAATAAGTGGTTTTAAGTAAGTCTCCATTTATAGAGCCTTATTTTGTCAATAAATGCCGTTAGGAACGTAAATTCCATAAAAACCAGAAGGTACAACTGCTTGTACCATCGCAAATTTCACACAATTCATGCATTCGTGAGATTGTCAAATCTTTTAAACAAGTGTCTGTTGACCAACAGTAGGCATCACCATACATCCGATTATGATAGGAAATATCATCTGTTGATCTGGAAAAAACCGTATTCCATAAAAGCGCACTGTGCAGTTTGGCTAACTGATACAAATTAAGGCAAATTTCGTGAGAATTGTTACCGATGTCAATACGCATAGCATGATAATGAACAGCCCCATTGCCGGTGAATATAATATTAACTTTGTTATGAAAAACGTCATAAATATAATCGTCATCCTCATCACCGATCATTTCTTGCGGAATGGCGCCCAAATTAATTAATAATCTGTCGCCGAACCATGTGGTGACATCATGCAATGCATCGGCATAAAGTGTAACATAATCCAAAATGCTGCCAATTTGCTCGGTCTGTTTGTTGAGCTTATACTTCATCATGGCTTTGGAGTAGCCGCTGATAGCGCCGACGGATAAAACACCGATAATTGCTAAAACCCCTAACATCTCCACCATGGAACGCCCGCATAATGCCGCATCTGCTTGCAACTTTTTTCCTCGTGTACCCGATATCGTACACGTCGTCAAAAAGTTACGGCACATCTGCAGCCCTCTGCAAAAGAATGAAAAAAGATTATGTTTCATTAAAAGAACTCCTAAAAACTGCAAAATTTATGTATTTTCTCGTCATTCTAAACCGTTTTTTTTTTTTGCAA
>CALXZI010000062.1 GCA_944393205.1 uncultured Alphaproteobacteria bacterium
TTTGCGTGATGGATTGGTCGCGTGGGCGACAGGTTTTTATCCGGAGCATCAAATAAACAATTTAAAAGATGTGGCTTCAGCCGCAAAAAATCCGCAATTTTCCGAGCAAATAAACATTATTTTAGCCAAACTTTACAATCCGCAAGATGAATCTTTATGGAATCCGAAAATTTTTAGCGATATTTTAAAAGATTTGATAAAAAATAAAAATAAATCTGCAAAGGAGAATCCGCTGTTGCCGCCTTTATACGGTTAAAAGCACCTTTTAAGCCCTTGCAGGAAAATATTGCAATATTGATTTTTATGTGTTCTAATTGAACCGATAACCATATAAGGATACGCCATGTTTTTCTTGAAAAAAGTTTTTTTAGGGTTAGGGCTTCTCGGTGTTATTTATCTCGGCAGTTCCGGCACGCAAAGCAACAGTTTGTTTATGCAGGGGATGGGTTTTATCGGACTACTGATAGGCCTTATCATCTTGTATGTGTTTGGCCGCATGATGTGGAAAGGTCTGGGCTGTCTGCCGTCATTTTTAGTTCTAGCGGCGGTGGTTTTGTTTATGATGTATGCTCTGGGCATGTTTAATAACGGTTTAGGTGGTATTGGAGAACAAATAACGCAGTTTATCGGTTATGATTCGGAGAAACAACAGACGAATTCGCCTGATGAAGAAATCGTGCCGGAAGTTCCTGAACAAGAATTCTCTGAAAACTTTTCTACACCGGAAAAGATGTCAAAACAGGAAGAATATGCGAATGATACGGATTCTATAGAAGGCGCCAGTGCGGATTTGTTTGGCAGCGCACCTGCCGCCGCATCCGAAGAAGAGCCCAAGGAAAAAGAGGCAGGCATGGTGGAAAATATGTTTTCTGCCATTATGGGTGGCAAAAAAGAAAAAGAACCAGCCAAACCCTTTAACCCGAATGATTATCCCGTCATATACGGTTCGGCTCGTGTTATTAATGGTAATACATTGGAAATATATGGCAAATATTTTCAACTGTTTGGCATTGATGCGCCGGAATCAAATCAAACCTGTGCCAACCGTCAAGGCCGATCCTATAATTGCGGCAGAGAAGCGGCAATGTGGCTGAAAAACTGGATTGGCAACGGTGAATTGGAATGCCATGTGTTACAGCAGGATACCAAAGGCAACATGGTCGGTACCTGTTCCTATGGTCCGTATGATTTGGGTGCGGCGCTGGTTAACGCCGGCTGGGCGGTGGCGTATATAAAGTATACGGATATATATTATCCGTATGAAATGCAGGCGCAACAAAATCGCCGTGGTTTATGGCAGGGAACATTTTACAAACCGTGGGATTGGCGCAAACTGCAATCCAGAAAAGCAAAAATTAAAGTTATCCGTCCGAAAGAGCGTAAAAAAAGCATTTTCGGTTGATAAATCAAAAAGGGATATCCGACCGAAATGAAATATATTTATCATTGTAAAACGGAACAACAAACCGAAGAATTAGCACAATTTTTGGCGGAAATAAGCCGCAAAGGCGATACTTGGGCTTTGTTTGGCACTTTAGGCATGGGCAAAAGCGTGTTCGCCCGAGCTTTTATAAAAACTTTAACCGGCGCTGTGGAAGTTCCTAGTCCGACATTTACTTTAGTGCAAACATATTCCACGCCTGATTTTGATATTTTTCATTATGATTTTTATCGTTTAAAATCACCGGAAGAAATATGGGAATTAAATATTGAAGAAGCTATGTATAACAATGTTTGCCTAATTGAATGGCCGGAAAAAATGGGAGTATATCTGCCAAGAAACATTTTTCAGGTAAATATAAAACAAGATAGAAACAACGGCCGTTTGATTGAAATTAATGTCAGTGCGGAGGACAAAATCAAGCGAATTGCGCAATGTGGGAGAAAACCGGATGAACAAAGCGCAAAATAAACGGTTTTTAAAAAACATTCACGCAACCTGCGTTTGTTGGCAAAATAAAGGCGTTTTACTGTTAGGTAAAAGCGGAAGTGGTAAATCTGATTTGGCTTTGAGGCTGATAGAAAATAAAAACGCCGTTTTAATAGCTGATGATAGGGTTGATTTGTTCATAGAAGGCAAAAAAATTTTTGCAACGGCTCCCCAAAATATAAAAGGCCTTTTGGAAGTAAGAGGCGTCGGTATCATCAAAAAAATTTTTATGGCTGAAACCGCAATAGATTTGGTTGTTGAACTAGCAGAAAATCCGGCCGATATTGAACGGATGCCGCCGGAATGTTTTTGGGAATTTGCTGATGTGAAAATACCTCTTTTTTCTGTATATCCGTTTGAATGTTCAGCGCCTGATAAGATTGTTATAAAATTGAAAGCCCTGCTTGATTAATATGAAAAATTGCATAGTATGAAAAAAAAGGACATCATCATGCAAAAAAAACGAGTTGAACATTTTTTAAGAACATTGGGCAAACCGCTGGTCAAATTTATCATCGGGCTCGGTGATTTATCTTCATTTGTCATAAAAGCTCTGTATCACTGCTTTACGCCGCCATACTATCCTAAAATTTTTATCCGCCAGCTTTTAGACATGGGATTTTATTCATTGCCGGTTGTTGGCTTGACAACGATTTTTGCCGGTATGGTGATAGCTCTGCAAAGTTATGCCGGCTTTGCTCGTTTTGGTGCGGAAAGTGCGATTGCGACCGTGGTGTTAATTTCTGTAACACGTGAACTGGCGCCGGTTTTATCGGCGCTGATGGTGGCCGGCCGCATCGGTGCGGCGATGGCGGCTGAAATCGGCACCATGCGTGTAACCGAGCAAATAGATGCTTTGGTAACATTGTCAACCAATCCTTTTAAATATTTAGTGGCGCCACGTTTGTGGTCAGGAGTGATTGTTTTACCGCTTCTGGTTTTAATCGGCGATATTATCGGTATTTTCGGCGGATATGTCGTGGGTGTTTATAAATTAGGTTTTAACCCTGCCAATTACATTAACTCTACTTTACAAAATATGGAACCGATAGATATTATTTCTGGCTTAACCAAAGCCGCCGTTTTCGGTTTTATCATCGCTTTAATGGGCTGTTATAACGGCTATCGTTCTAAAGGCGGTGCGCAAGGCGTGGGTGAGGCGACAACCAATGCGGTTGTTTCAGCTTCAATTTTGATTTTGATTTTCAATTATGTTTTAACCGAAGTGTTCTTTTCAAAATAGGCGGAGCGATTGATTATGGCAGAAATTAAAATTTCAATACGCAATCTTTACAAATCCTTCGGAAAAAAACAGGTTTTAAGCGGGATTAATCTGGATGTGCGGACAGGAGAATCGCTGGTTGTTATCGGTGGATCCGGCACAGGTAAATCAGTACTGATTAAATGTATACAAGGGTTACTTACCCCCGACATTGGTTCTATTAAAATAGACGGTGAAGAGGTTATAGGTAGTCGCCGTTCATTAAAAAACATTCACAGTAAAATGGGAATGTTGTTTCAAGGTGGTGCGCTATTTGACAGTCTTTCGGTTTGGGAAAACGTGGCCTTTTCTTTGTTAGAAAACCAAAATATGGATAAAGACAAAGCTAAAATGGAAGCAATCCGTGTGCTACGTCAAGTTGGTTTAGCTCCAGATGTTGCAGATTTGTCCCCTTCTGAACTTTCTGGTGGTATGCAAAAACGCGTCGGTTTAGCCAGAGCCGTAATTACCAAGCCTGAAATCATTTTCTTTGATGAACCAACAACCGGCCTTGACCCGATAATGGCTGATGTGATTAATGATTTGATCGTAGAATCCGCCAAAGGTCTGGGAGCGACAACCTTAACCATTACGCACGATATGGCATCTGTGCGCAAGATTGCCGACCGAGTGGCGATGCTTTATAAAGGCAAAATTATTTGGCAGGGAACGGTCAAAGAAATGGATAAAACCGAAGACCCCTACGTACGCCAATTTATTAATGGCAGCTCGCAGGGACCGATAAAAGTGGAAATTTAAAAATGGCCAAAAAGAACACCATAGAATATGTTTGCCAACATTGCGGCGCCGTTTATCCCAAATGGCAGGGCAAATGCGATGCTTGCGG
>CALXZI010000063.1 GCA_944393205.1 uncultured Alphaproteobacteria bacterium
CGTGGGGATAAGTTACAACTTATTATTTATCGTTATGCCTCCGAGGTGTTGAAAACACCGAGGATAAGGCATCTCTTATCCATACTTGCGACAGGTGCCTTACTTCATCGCTAACGCTCCTTCAGGGCGTGACAGGGAGGGGAATTTGTACAAAAGACGCCTCAACCGGCGCACAACCACGTGCACCGGCTACATGGCGGGAAAAGGGTGTAACACGGTGGTTGTATCATGAAGAAAAGAAGCGTTCATATCGGTACGATAGGGCGGAAAGCGCTACCGATAGAGGTTTGAGGCTTCTATTTTATGCCCAGTGAGAAAATTTCAAACCCTGCGGCCAGAGCCGTTTCACGATTGACGATATGGCGTAAATCAACAATTTTCGGCGTTTTCAGTAAGGCTTTAATTTTTTGCAAATCCAATGTTTTAAAGTTTTCCCATTCGGTCAAAACCGCCAGTACATCGGCATCTTTTGCCACAGTATACATATCTGGCGCATAAACAACAGCATCGCCTAAAATCTTACGGGCATTGTCCATGGCTTGCGGATCGTATACGCTCACTTTGGCGCCTTTTTCCAACAAGATTTGAATGATTTGAATAGCCGGAGATTCACGGCAATCGTCGGTGCCGCCCTTAAAAGCTGCGCCCAATACGGCGATTTTAGGTGCGGAAATATCTTTAACGGCCTGCAAAACACGGTCAGCCATATTGACTTTGCGTTTATCATTGCCGCAAATGGTTGCTTCAATCAACGATAAATCCACGCCGAAAGCACGTCCCATATAGGCCATGGCATTAGTGTCTTTGGGAAAACAAAAACCGCCGTAGCCCGGACCGGGGTTTAAGAATTTGTTGCCGATGCGGCTGTCAAGCCCCATACCTTGAGCAACTTCATAAATATCGGCGCCGGATTTTTCACAAAAATCAGCCATTTCGTTGATGTATTGAATTTTCATAGCCAGAAAAGCGTTAGAGGCATACTTAATGGTTTCTGAAGAACGGCGATGAACATATAAAATTTTAGTTTTTGCGGCGAAAGGCTCATAGAGCTTGGCAATTATCTGCGCCGCCCGAGCGTTGTTTGCACCAACGATAATCCGATCCGGATTGAAAAAGTCATGAATGGCAAATCCTTCACGCAAAAACTCCGGCAGAGAAACCACGTCAAATTCGCCTTTTGGGTTCTGTTCGGCAATAATTTTTTCCACACTGTCGCCGGTGTTGACCGGCACGGTTGATTTAACCGCCACAACCGTATAACCTCTGATATATTGAGCTAATTCTTTTGCGGCGGCATGAATATATTTCATATCAGCTTCTTTGGTGATGGGGTTAGGTGGTGTGCCGACGGCTAAAATCACGATATCGGCCTGTTCCACACCTTCTTGCATGGAGGTGGTAAAACGGATACGGCCGTTTTGCACGTTTTTAACAAACAAATCTTCCAAGCCGTCTTCAAAAATTGTGAGTTTTCCGGCTTTGAGACTGGAAATTTTACTTTCATCTTTATCAATGCAGATAACTTCATTGCCGAGTTCGGCCAGTCCGACACCGGTCGGTAAGCCGACGTAGCCTGTCCCCACAACACCGATTTTCATTAGTCTTCTCCGTTCATTAGTACGATATATTGACGCAAATCATAAACTTTATTACAAAAAGCGCAAGGGTGGAGACGCAGTTATCTACTTTGTTTTGTTTTTTATGACGGGTGCTAAAATCATGATTACGCCGGCACAAACAACAAATAAGCCGAAAATTTTGGCATCATCCGGCACATCGTTTAAGAATAAATATGAAAAAAACATGGTAAAAATCGGCATGGCATAATATAAAGCACCGGCGGCAATCGCACCGATTTTTTGTAACGCTTCGTCCCAACACAAATAAGCTAAAAACGAATTGATGATACCCAATACAACCAACACGCCCCAAACTTCGGCCGATAATGAATGAATTGTTTTGAATATGGGCGTAATCGCCGGTATAAAAAATAACGCGCTTAAAAAAATTGCGGCAAAAAGCAACAACAGCGGAGATATATTTTGTGGTATATTTTTTTGTATAAGTGCATAAAGCGCAAACAAGAAAGCCGAACCCAGCATATAAACATCGCCGATAACAAAACGGAAAGCCGAAAGTTCTTTAAAATTGCCGTTTAAGATGATGGTGATTGCCCCGAAAACGGTAATTAAAACACCGGCTTTTTGTCTGAAACTTATTTTTTGGCGCGATAAAACAATCAAAAATATCGGTCCTAAAATGCTTAATAATGACATATTGGTTGCCGAGGCCGTGTGGCCGGCATAATAAACCAAAAGATTGAGGCCGCCGATACCGCTTAAAGCCATGAAAACAATCAATTTCCAAGATTTTAACACCAACTGAAATTTATTAATCAATTCTTTTAAGATAAAAGGCAACATTGCCAAAGCGGCGATACTCCAACGAAAAAACGAAATTTCTTCCGGTGTGAGCTGGTCTGCCAGATATTTGGCATAAATCAGGTTCATGCTCCACATCATCACCGTGAACAACGCAAGCGCATACCCCTTTATCAGCGCTGGTTTCATTATCTTCTCCGACAAAATTCATACCTTGTGATAATGTATGTTTAAAAAAAAGCATTTAAACCGTGAACTTTATTTTAAACCTTTACGTTATAGTTTAATGTAAGGAGGGGTTGATGGAAGACATTTCAATCATATTGCGAGAGGCCAAACCTCTGTATTTTGCCCGCAAGCGCCGGCGTCGCGCGTTATTATCGGTGGCGACTGTGTTGGTTGCAGGCTTAATGCTTAATGTGTCGTACAAGTTGTTTACGCCCAAGCCGATATACGACTTTTGGACGGAGGAGATTTATATGACGCAATACGGCTCCGAAATTGAAAATATGGGGCTGCCGGTGGATGAATACGGATTGTTGATGGTTGGCTGATGAAGGAAATTATAAACGAAAATAAAAAATATGTCCGTGCGGTTATCCGAAAACTGACCGGTGCCGATAATGAAGACATAGAACAAGAGGTTTATATCAAAACATGGCAAAATCTGCCAAAATATAAAGAGCAGGGCAAATTCAAACAATGGATTTGTACATTGACCGCCAACCTCTGCCGTGATTATTTTCGTTCCGGAAGCTATAAAACATCGCAAAAAGAAGTGGCCGATGAGGAGGTGCTTAACACGGTCGCCGGTGGTGTGACACCGGAAGAAAAATTAGACGGTAAAAAGCGCCAAAAAATCATCTTAAAGGCCGTGGACAACCTGCCGCGCATATATCGCGATGTGATTGTTTTGTTTGAGTTTGAGGAATATTCGCTTGAGGAAATATCCTGCAAATTGAAAATTCCGCAAGGGACGGTTAAATCAAGACTGTCAAATGCCCGTAAAATTTTGAGTGAAAAATTATACTTTTTAAGAGGAGAAAGCAAATGAACAAGAACTTGTTATCTGTTTTAATGGCAACCACCATCATGTCTGCCGGCGTTGTGACGGCGCAAGAAACGCCCGTACCGGCACCGGAGGCTACACCTGCTGCGGTTGAGGTTGAAAAACCAAAATTGCCGCCGCGTTTTGACCGCAAACATCATGAGCAAAGAGCCAAGAAAATGGCGCAAGATTTGAATTTGACCGCCGAGCAGCAGGAACAAGCCGATAAAATCCGTCGCGAAGGGCAGGAGAAAATTAAGCCACTGATGAAGGAAATGAAAGATTTGCGGGAAAAAATTGATGCCGAACGCCGCGCCAATATGGAAGAATTTGAAAAAATCTTGACGCCGGAACAAAAACAAAAATTAGATGAGATGAAACAGCGCGGCATGGAAGAATTCAAACGGCGTATCGGTGAGCGTCGCGGTCCGAAAATGCGTGGTCCGCATCATTTTGAAAAATTAAGACCGGTACCGCGCCATCCGGAAGGAGAAATGTTGCCGCCTCCGCCATTGCCGGAAGATGATGTGGATATGATGGTAGAAGAAATTGTTGCGGTTGAAGAATAAAATTTC
>CALXZI010000064.1 GCA_944393205.1 uncultured Alphaproteobacteria bacterium
TCTTACCATGGTCCACGTGACCAATCGTCCCGATGTTGCAGTGCGGCTTGCTCCGCTCAAATTTCTCTTTCGCCATTTAAATTTACTCCAAATTAAAATTAAAAAATTTTTTAAAGGGCGGGCAAACCGCCCTTTAAGGTTTATATTTTAAGCATTTTTGCTCTTGATTGTTTCCGCAATTTCTCTCGGAACTTCAGAATAGTGATCAAAGATCATCGTAAACTGGGCACGTCCTTGAGAAAGCGAACGTAATGTATTGACATAACCAAACATATTTGCCAAAGGAACAAATGCATCAACCACGCGGGCATTGCCCCTCTGATCCATGCCGTTTACCAAACCGCGGCGAGAGTTCAGATCGCCGATGATATCACCCATATATTCTTCCGGTGTGACAACTTCAACCTTCATAATCGGCTCCAACAATCTCGGTTCGGCCTGACGCATACCTTCGCGGAAAGCCGCGCGGGCTGCAATTTCAAAGCACATCACGTTTGAGTCAACTTCATGGTAAGCACCGTCATACAGGTTGCATTTAACACCTGTTACCGGATAGCCTGCAATAACACCGCTTTCCATGGCGCTCTTCAAACCTTTTTCAACACCCGGCACATATTCCTTCGGAACATTACCGCCGACAACCGTATTGACAAACTCAAATCCGGTATGGTCTTCAGTCGGTTCAAATTTGATTTTAACTCTTGCGAATTGACCGGCACCGCCAGACTGTTTCTTGTGAGTATATTCAATATCACAAGGTTTGGTAATCGTTTCACGATACGCCACTTGCGGCTCGCCGACATTGGCATCAACCTTGAATTCGCGTTTCAAACGATCCACGATAATTTCCAAATGAAGCTCGCCCATACCTTTAATAATGGTTTGGCCGCTTTCCGGATCGGAAGAAACCTTAAAAGACGGATCTTCCATTGCCAAGCGAGACAAGGCCAAACCCATTTTCTCAACATCGGCTTTGGTTTTTGGTTCAACTGCCAATTCAATCACCGGATCCGGAAATTCCATGTTTTCCAAAACAATCGGATGAGCGGCATCGCAAAGCGTATCGCCGGTAGTGGTATCTTTCAAACCGGCCAAAGCGATAATGTCACCGGCATAAGCTTCTTTCAGGTCTTCACGTTTATTGGCATGCATCAAAAGCATACGTCCGACGCGTTCTTTCTTGTCTTTAACCGAATTGTAAATATACGAACCGGCATTCATCACACCTGAATAAATACGGGTAAAGGTCAAAGAACCGACAAACGGGTCGTTCATAATTTTGAAAGCCAAGGCTGCCAAAGGTTCCGAGTCATTCGGATGACGGGCAATGACTTCGTCCGTACCCGGTTTGACACCTTCAATTGCCGGAATATCCATCGGTGAAGGCAGATAATCAATAACGGCATCCAAAAGCGGTTGTACGCCTTTGTTTTTAAATGCCGTACCACAAAATACCGGCACAAAATCCTGAGCCAGCGTACCTTTGCGGATGCATTTTTTCAAAGTTTCAACAGAAACTTCCTTGCCTTCCAGATAGTCTTCCATGGCCTGTTCGTCTTGTTCAACGGCCATTTCAACCAACTGTGCATGATATTCTTCGGCCTTATCTTTCAAATCAGCCGGAATTTCATGTTCTTCAATCGGGGAATCTGCCGTATCGCCGGTATAAATAATGGCCTTCATCTTAATCAAGTCAACCATACCTTTAAATTCGGCTTCAGCACCGATCGGCAACTGCATTGCCAACGGACGAGCCCCCAGACGATCAACAATCATATCCAGACAGCGGTAGAAATTAGCACCGATTCTGTCCATCTTGTTGCAGAAACAAATACGCGGCACACCATATTTATCAGCCTGGCGCCATACGGTTTCAGACTGCGGTTCGACACCGGCAACCGAATCAAATACCGTAATTGCACCGTCCAGAACACGCAAAGAGCGTTCCACTTCGACCGTAAAGTCAACGTGGCCCGGCGTATCAATGATGTTAATACGATGCCCCTTCCAGAAACAGGTTGTTGCAGCAGACGTAATCGTAATACCGCGTTCCTGTTCCTGTTCCATCCAGTCCATCGTAGCTGCACCATCATGCACCTCACCGATTTTGTGAGACTGTCCGGTATAATATAAAATACGCTCGGTTGTTGTGGTTTTACCGGCATCAATATGTGCCATGATGCCGATGTTTCTATACATTTCCAATTTATGTGTACGAGCCATGTTTTTAAACCTCTTTGCTTAGAATTTATAATGGGAGAATGCTTTGTTGGCCTCGGCCATTTTATGCGTGTCTTCACGTTTTTTAACAGCCGTACCTTTATTGGCATAAGCATCCAGCAATTCATTGGCAAGTCTGTCGGTCATGGTCGTTTCCGAACGCTTTTTGGCTGCGGCGATAATCCAGCGGATTGCCAAAGCCTGACGACGGTCGGCACGAACTTCGCACGGTACCTGATATGTGGCACCGCCGACGCGGCGTGAACGAACCTCAACCATAGGTTTAACATTTTCAATCGCTTCAGAAAAGACGCTTAAAGCATCTTGTTTAGATTTGGAAGCAATGATATCAAAAGCCGAATATACAATCTTCTCGGCAACGGCTTTTTTACCATCTTCCATAATGTTATTAATAAATTTCGCAACTACCTTGTCATTAAACTTTGCATCAGGCAGCACGTTTCTTTTTACAGCACTATGACGACGTGACATCTGGCATCCTCCTATTTAGGTCTCTTGGCGCCGTATAACGAACGACGCTGACGACGTTTAGACACACCTTGCGTATCCAAGGTACCGCGAATGATATGATAGCGAACACCAGGCAAGTCTTTCACACGGCCTCCTCTAATCAGCACCACTGAGTGTTCTTGAAGATTATGACCTTCACCAGGGATATAGCTGATTACTTCAAAGCCGTTTGTCAAGCGAACGCGCGCCACTTTACGCAAAGCCGAGTTAGGCTTTTTCGGGGTTGTCGTATAAACCCTTGTGCAAACACCGCGTTTTTGTGGACAAGCTTTCAAAGCCGGAACTTTGTTTCTCTTCACTTTTGGTGTTCGTGAGTTACGAATTAACTGATTAATTGTAGGCATCACAAATTTCCTTAAAAGTTTAAATTTTTAACACAAAACACTTGCTTAAAAGAGATTCCCCTTTAAAGCAAGTGAGCGCATACTAACCTCAACCCCATCTGCTGTCAAGCGCTTTTTTTAGATTTTTTTAACTTTCCTCTATTGGTTTTGCCGCAAATTAAAAACTTCCATAAAAAAAGGATTCCTTAATAATAAGGAATCCTATCAACAAGTAAATAAAGAAGCGACAAAAGCCTTACATATCAATAAGGATATCTGTCATCGGTCCAAGGCTCATACTTTCTGGAAGAATCTGCATTTGCAACAGCAATCCCCGTAACCGCGGCAAGCACGCCGTAAACAATAAAAAAGCCTAACATAATGATTTTTTTTGAAGTTAAACAATTATAAACACAATATGTGAATACACTTAAAAAGTATTATTTTTAACGAATTTCGTCAAGTTATATTTGATAAAACACACACGAAAAAATTGATGATGTTTAATCCATCGTTATTTTCTAAACTTGTTAAACAAATAAAAAATTGCAAACCAAAAACGATGGGTGAATTTGTGTAATTTAAAATCATAAAGACCTCTTTTAACAAAGAGGTCTTTGATTGGTGGGCGCTGAGAGACTTGAACTCCCGACCCTCTCGGTGTAAACGAGATGC
>CALXZI010000065.1 GCA_944393205.1 uncultured Alphaproteobacteria bacterium
TATTTTTAGTTAATAAAGAAGAAAAATAAATTATCGAAAGGAAGTTGATATGTCTAAAAAAACTTGTTTTATGATTTTTGTTGTGAGCGTTATTGTTATTATGGCAGCTTATATCCTCCGGATTGGGGCGGTGACGGCACAGGTTGAACAGGTGTTTTCCGCCATGCGCAGCCCATATATTGCCGGTGCGGCGGTTGTTCTGGCACTGTTGTTAAACAAGCAAAAATATTATTGGTTTATTATGCTTGGTTGCGCGGTTTTAACGGCGGTTTTGGTGCAGCTTTTTGTTGTCGGCGGAAGTTTGGCAGCTTTGGCTTTGGTTTATAAAACCGTGGCGTTTTTGGTTTATGCCTATTTGGTTGCCTTAATCAGGTTTATGATATAATCGTTTTTTACGATTTTCTTAACAAAACTCATATTCGTTTTTTAAAACAAAACAAGGTGCAAAATTTCACACCTTGTTTTATCTTGTTTAACACAACGATTTATGCGTTGTCAGAATCATCGTCGTTTTCATTTTTCTTTTCTTTTTCGGCCTTTACCTTGGCAATTTTTTCTTCTACATTTTTTGCACCTTGTTTGGCGGCATCAAGCCCTTCTTTTGTAAATTTCTTAATAAAATTCACAAATCCCGGCAACTTGTCGGCCTGAAAAACCGCCACCACCAGAACAATGACCAAAACCCAGCTCCAAAATCCTGAAAACATTATTTTTCTCCTTTTAGCATTTGATGCAGTACCTCGGTTGCATCGTAATTAACCTCATCATCAGCAAACTGATTAACCTGACTATAATATTTTTTTCTTTCATTATCAAGATTTATTGATTTTTTTCCAAGAGGAAAAACTTTCCGCACTTTTTCAAAACGCTGTGTGGAAACATCGTCAAGAAAGCGTGCGTTTTCACATAATAATTTCATTTCTTCGGCTTTGCCGAAACAATAGCAAACGACATCACAACCGGCGTTCCAAGCGGCCTCTGCCCGTTCAACAACGCTTCCTCTCAAAGCATACATATCCAACGCATCGGAAATCAAAAGCCCCTTAAAACCGATTCTTTTACGAATAATTTCCCGAATTCCTTTGGCTGACAATGTTATCGGATTGTCGGCATCAATTTCCGGAAATAAAATATGCGTCGTCATTCCCGCCGGACAATCCGCATTTTGTAAAAACGGATAAAAATCTCTTTCCAGTTCTTTAATATTTTGATGGACAATCGGCAACTGCATATGAGGGTCAACTATCGCGCGTCCATGCCCCGGCATATGTTTTATACATGGGCAAATACCGTTTTCGGCATATATTTTCCACATGATTTTACCAAGCCGCGAAACTTTTTTTTCATCATCACCAAAACAACGCCCTTGCAAAGACGCCGTTGTATCAGCATATTCCAAATCAAGCACCGGAGAAAAGTTCATATTGGCACCGATTTTAAGCATATCGTTTGCAATCAGTCTGGCATGTAAAGCCGCTATTTCTTCCGAACCGATTTTGCCCAAAACTCTTTCAGATGCATAAGAACCGTATCCCACCGCTTGCAGGCGATTAACTCTTCCTCCTTCGGCATCAACCGCGACCACCACATCTTCGCGTCCGATAACTTCTTTAATATTCCGAATAAGCAGTTTCGCTTGTTCTTCATTTTCAAGATTACGGTTAAACAACGTAACGCCCAACGGATTATACCGTTCAAACAAGCGTTTCTCCGCATCGGTCAACGATGTTCCGCCAAGAGATAACAAAGCTGCCAAAATCGGACGCGTCATAACCTTCTCTATTTTTGTTTGACGATACAACTTCCACCGGCTTGCTTAATTTCGGCACAAATTTTATCGGCCGGTGCCCGATCGGCAAAAGCGCCGGCTTTCAAACGGTGGAAAAGTTTGCCGTTTCCGTTGTCAGCCGATTCAATCTCATGCGGCAGATTTTTTAATCCGCTGTACGTCGCCGATAAATCTCTCCAAGCATCTTCGGTCGCTTTCTTGTTTGTGGAAGCTATCAATTGAATTTGCCATACTCCTTGTTTCATAACCGTTTCCGATGCAAGCGGAACAGAAACGGCCGGAGTTTTTGTTACCGTTTGTGATACAGGCGCCGACATCGGTTCAGCCGCGGATGCAGCGGGTTTTGCTTTTTCTGGTTCAGGTTGCGTTGGCGCTTCTGCCGCAGGTTGAGCCTTATTGACCGCCGTAGAAACGGCTTCTTGCTTCGGCGCAGCAGAAACCTCCGGTTTTGCGGTATTTTGAACATCGGAAACCGGCGCTAATGCTCCTTCAGGGTTTTCAACCTTATTTTCAGATTCGGAAATATTCTGACCCTGTTTTTCCGGTGTTGATGCAACTTCTTTGTGAGGTTCGGCAACTTCGTTTGATGTTACTGATGACGATTCTGTCGTTTCTTCCGCCGGTGCTGCTTCCGGTTCCGGCACGATAACCGGCATTTGGGGTGCTTCCGGCTCGGGCAAAATGCTTTCTATCTTTTCTTCTTGAATTTCTTTCTTTTCTACCAAATCATAGACGGATTTATCCTGATCCTGAATTTCCATACCGCCCGGCTCGCTAGGCTGAATTTTTGCCGGTGTAATTGGTCGGCGGATAACGGGAATATCATGGACATCTTGCCCTGAAAAACGCGGCGCCAGCAAAATCCAGCTGACGATTCCTGCCAAAACAATTCCTGCCAACGTGCCGATAAAACCATTGCGTGAACGCTGCAGTTCCTGACGGCGTTCTTCCATATCTTCATGTTGCTGATTGGCAATTTTTTGCCTAAATTCGCTCAAATAATCATCATCTTTTTCATTTTCGGAAAATTCTTTAAACATTTTTTCATCCTCTGGTTTAAGCCAAACATTTGCCCTGATGATACTGTTAAAAACTTTATAATCCTTTAACATCGGACTTGCATAAATGTTATTTTGCGCTAAACTTTTACAAAATGGATTAAAAAGGGAAAACCTTAATGCTTATTTCAACCTATAACATAAATTCCGTTAATGCCCGTTTGCCAAACCTTTTATCTTGGCTTGACAAAGCCAAACCGGATGTTGTTTTACTTCAAGAGATAAAAACCGAGTTTAATTCTTTTCCGTTTTTTGAAATCAATTCCACCGGCTATGAAGCAAAAGTGTTCGGGCAAAAAAGCTATAACGGCGTAGCGGTGTTAAGCCGGTATAAAACGGAAATCATTGCTGAAGGAATTCCTGATTTTGCCGATGAAAATGCCCGCTATCTGGAAGTTATGGTCAAAGCACCGGCCGCCGATATCCGTATAGCTTCCGTTTATCTGCCCAACGGCAATCCGCCGTATAACCATCCCGACGATGAAGCAAAATTCATCTATAAACTTAAATTTATGGATGCTTTGTATAATCATGCGGCAAAATTACTGCGCAACCGTGAAAAGATTGTTTTGGGCGGCGATTTTAACGTCATTGCCACGCCTGACGACGTGTACGATACCGAACCGTTCAAAAATAACGCTTTGTTTCGTCCTGCCGTGCGCCAAAGGCTCAAGGCGTTGCAATATCTCGGTTTTTATGATGCTTTCCGCACGCTGCATCCGCAGGACAACGGCTACACTTATTGGGACTACGGCAAAGCTTACATGCAGGACTTGGGCATGCGTATAGATTATTTGTTTTTGTCGGCGCAAATGGCGGATGCTTTGGTCTCCTGCCAAGTTGATAAAAATCCGCGTGTGATGGACAAACC
>CALXZI010000066.1 GCA_944393205.1 uncultured Alphaproteobacteria bacterium
CGTTCTTTATTATAATATTTGCTAAATCTTATTTTGCTCATTCTTATCTCCTTTGGTGTGAGTTTAACAAAAAAATCCCCTTTGAAATTTTTTTCAAAGAGGATTTTCTTTTTTTTCTCCACTTTCTGGGATACAGATCAAAAAATGGGTTCTATTAAAGATACAAACCTTTGGTTTAACCACGTTCGTTAGCGTGGAACGATGTTGTTCCAACATTGGGGTTTTCTGTAAGGATTGTAATAAAAAAGCCCTCGATTCTCTCAAGGGCTTTTTTGATTTCAAAACATTTAAAATCCTTCCGTATCCAAGCGCTTGCGCAGTTGCTTTCTCGCTCTGCGGACAGCTTCAGCTTGGCGGCGTGCTTTCTTTTCAGAATTTTTTTCATGGCAACGGCGCAGTTTCATCTCACGGAAGATACCTTCGCGCTGCATCTTTTTCTTCAAAACTTTCAA
Organism: uncultured Alphaproteobacteria bacterium; assembly: GCA_944393205.1. Classification (GTDB taxonomy): domain Bacteria; phylum Pseudomonadota; class Alphaproteobacteria; order RF32; family CAG-239; genus CAAFZY01. Next base: position 453 of record CALXZI010000066.1, read on the forward strand.
AGATTGAGCAACATCATTACCGATAACAGTAACTTGAACCACCTAAATCACCCCTTTTCTATTTATCTAAAATAAGTTAAAACAATTTGTTGCTTATCTAACATAGTGATTTTTTAAAATCAAGCAAAAATATCTTTTAAGCAATAATATTCGGCATAATACTGGCTTCAACCTTTTGGATTTTACTCTTCAAGCCCGTGCGCATTTTATTCAATTGTTGCGCTTTATAAAAATCAATTGTCCGATTGGCGCGAACCAATTGACGGATATCGGAGCAAACACGACGTTCCTCCAACTTCAGCTCACAAAGTTGTTGTTGGAGTTTTCCAAAATTATCATTGCGTAACATAAGCTTTACAGTCCCTTTTATCAAAAAAGTTTAGCACATATTGTATTTTTTGCTGGAAATGTTTTTCTAAAATCTGTAAGAAAGGATACAGCAATATGGAGAAAAAATCAACTATTAAAATAAATATCAACGTGTTTATTAAGAAATGGAGAATTTTAAATGAGTGAAATTAAGAAAATTGGTATTTTAACCAGCGGCGGTGACTGTGCTGGTCTCAATGCTGTTATATCTTCTGTGGTCAAAGCCGCAACGCGGCGCGGATGGGAGGTGTATGGCATTCACGATGGTACCGACGGTTTGACCGAACGACCGCTTTCTTATGAAAAGCTCACCATAAAAAATTTTTCCGACACGCCGTGGCCGCGGATTTCCGGCTCTTATCTCGGTTCATTGAACAAGGGTGTCAAAATGGATTCGCAAGCCGAAATGTCCCATCGTTTCGGCGAAGGGGTTAAAGAACTGGGGTTGGATGCTGTTGTGGTTGTCGGCGGCGATGGCAGTATGAATATTGTCAGTAATTATTGCAAAAACGCCGGTGTTAAAATGGTCGGTATTCCCAAAACCATTGATAATGACACACCTCTAACGCAATATTCTGTTGGTTTCAACACCGCTTGTCAAGTTTGCGCCGATGCTCTGGATAGCATGGAAACCACTGCTCGCTCGCATCACCGCGTTCTGATTTTGGAAGTTATGGGACGTGATGCCGGACACTTGGCTGTACAGTCGGCCTTGGCCGGTTATGCCGATATCTGTCTGGTACCGGAAATTCCTTACAAACTTGACAGCATCGTTCACAAACTTGAAGACATCAAAAAAAGCGGACGCCGCCATGCAATCATTGTTGTTTCAGAAGGTGTTAAAACTGAAACCGGTGAACAAATCAGCGGTTCCCAAAACTTAATTGGTGAAAAAATCAATGGTGGTATCGGCGAATATTTAAGCCAAACTTTAAGTGAAAAATATCAGGGTTTCCAAATGCGTGTTACCCGTTTGGGACATGTACAACGCTCCGGCAACCCGACGGCTTTTGATCGTATTTTGGCCTCTGTCTTTGCCGCAAAAGCCATTGATTCGCTGGCTAATGGTCAAACTGGCATTATGGTTGGTTTTTCCAATGGCAAATTTGAATCTTATCCGCTTGAACAGGTTGTTGCTTGTGGCACAACTTTGTTGAGCAAAGACAGTCCGTACATCAGAGCCGCACATGATTTAGGCGTTTATATCGGCGAATTATAACCCAAACTTAATCTGTCAAAACAAAAAGAGGGGGAATCTTAACGCGATTCCCTCTCTTGTTTCATGATTGCCTTGACATCCGCTGTCATGCAGACAATACCGACAATCATGATAATGATCAACCCCTCATAAATCAAAGAGGCGATCAACCTCCCTCCGAAATTGGCATATGCCGGCGGGAGAATTACCCACAGGGTGGTATTCAGGGCCACGAAAGGCAACCCCAAAACCCACACACCCAATGTGGATATCTTTATCCGGTACATTACATACAACATACCGGCCATCACTGTCTCACTTCCAAGCCATGCTTGCAAAGTGAGTGTTTTTATTAAAAATAATACAGTCAAGATGGCGCTAACTGTAAGAAAAAAAATGAAAAATTTCTTCATAAATTTCTTCATAATTATAATTTTAATCACTTTTTATAATACGCATTTTTTGGGCTTGTGTCAACGCAAAATACGCAACGCCGTTAGTTCAAAACAAAGCCGTGTTTTCTTTTTTGTTAAAAAAAGCAAGCCATACAACAAAAAACCTCCATTCATATAGAAAGGAGGCTTTTGCACTTTTTATTACTTAATTATTTCGCTGCTTTTTTCTTGGCAATAGATTTTTTAATTTTTTTTGCTTCTTCCGTCAATTTGGCATTGGAAGTTGTTTCCAAATAAGCATCCAAACCGCCGTTGTGTTCAATGGAACGCAAAGTTTTAGTGCAAACTTTCAACTTAAAAACTTTGCCCAAAGTTTCGCTCAACAAAGAAACGACCTGCAAATTCGGCAAAAAGCGGCGACGGGTACGGTTGTTGGCATGGCTGACACTGTTGCCGCTCATGACGCCGACACCGGAAATATCACATTTTTTAGCCATCTTTATTATCCTTTTATTCAAACAAACAACAATCTTGTTGCTTGTTAATACATACATTTAACCGACAAGTCAAGCAAAATTATAAAAAATATAAAAAAAGTACTGGTAAAATAAATTAAAATAGTATAAAAGGTGTATCACATCAAGCGATGTACCCGTAGCTCAACTGGATAGAGTGTCGGCCTCCGACGCCGAAGGTTGTGGGTTCGATCCCCGCCGGGTACGCCATCAAAAAACCTCCCTTAACGGGAGGTTTTTTGATGGTATATTTGATTTTGGGGAGCGAACCCGAGAGGGCGCGAACCGATAGAAAAGTGACTAAATGTCACTTTTCGTTGTGAGCGGTGCAGTTTTCTTGTTGAGCGAGAAGCGGCAGCGCCACGAAGCGAAACTAGAAAACAAGCAAAGATCCCCGCCGGGTACGCCATTAAAAAAAGCACCCAACGGTGCTTTTT
>CALXZI010000067.1 GCA_944393205.1 uncultured Alphaproteobacteria bacterium
GTTGCGTATAGCGTATAGCCGGTATGGAAAACCTGATGGGTAAAAACAAAGAAAAAAGAATGCAGATAAAAAAATGGTGCCGGTTAGTGGACTCGAACCACCGACCCACGCATTACGAATGCGTTGCTCTACCAACTGAGCTAAACCGGCATGGCTTACAAAATTACACAAACAAAAATAAAAATCAAGAATTATTTTTCAAATAATGTATAAAAAAGGCAGAACCACATCTGCCTTTTGAATCTGATACCAAAATTTATTTTATGCTTTATCGGTTGCCGCTTTAGCTGACTTTGCAGCTTTTTTGCGGGCATAAAATTGGCTTTCGGTTTCAACCGTTGTATTGCCTTGATGGATAACCATCTGCGGAAACGGAATTTCAATTCCCTCTTCAATAAAACGGCGGTTGATTTCATAACGGAGCTCACTCGGAATAACCCATCCTGCCCAAATATTATTGGAATAACAGCGCAATTCAAACATCAAAGCACTGTCGCCGAAATCCTGAAACAAAACATATGGCGCGGGAACTTTCAAAACTTTTTTATTGCTACGGGCAGCCTCCAACAAAATTTCCGTTACTTTATCAACATCGGAACCATACGCTACACCGACCATAACTGATTGCCGCGTCCAGTTGTTGCCATGCGTCAAGTTGGTTAAAGATGACGAAATCAAAGTAGCGTTTGGGATAATCACGCTGGTTTTTTTGAAAGTTTCCAGCTCGGTTGAGCGGATGTTAATTTGCTTGATTTGTCCTTCTTCTCCGTTAAAAATCACCCAGTCGCCGACCTTAAACGGCCGCTCAAACAAAATGATAATACCGGAAACAAAGTTATTAATAATATTTTGCAAACCAAAACCGATACCAACCGACAACGCACCGGCAATGACCGCCAAACTTGTTAAATTGCCGCCCATGACAATGATGGCAAGCAAAGATGAAATAACAAACCCGATAAAACTAACGCCCGATGAAAGAGAATGTTTAATACCGTCGTCAATATCCAATTTTGCGAACACATTGTTTGTCAAATTATTCTTGGCAATCTTGACCAGAGCCAAAGAACCAAAAAACACGGCAATTCCCAAGATGATGGCAATCAATGAAATACGCACGCCACCAACATTGAAACCAAACAAAAGCTTCTTGACCGTATGTAAGATGACATCACCGGACAATCCCCAAAGATTGAGCAGAACAAAAATAAAAAACAGAGCCAATAATGGGGTTAAAACCAAACTTAAGCCGAAATCAATTTTTGCCAGCATTTTGCGGCGTAACTTAAAACTTTTAACCCAAAAACTTAATAAGAAAATTCGGCGCAGAAGTTCACTTATCAATTTATGAACAATAAAGAACAAACCAAACAGCAAAGCACTTGCAATATAACGATTCAAAATGAAATCCGACAACTCCGGATAACCAAACAAAGACAGGCTGAATGTTCCGATGGTTATGACTGATGTAAAGAAAATAATTTTAACCGAAGTGCTCATCCCTTCATCTTCATCATTTTCTTCTCCTTCTGTGGGTTGAGCCGTTACGGCCGCATCTTCATTTTTTTCTTCTTCTCGGAAAATCGTTGTAACCAAAAGAATAATGGCAAAAGTCTTAATGGCACAGGCGCCCGCCGTCAAAAGATTGATTAAATCTTGCGGCGATTGAGCGCTTATGGCCCAATGCTCCAAAAGCGAAACCGCGCCAATCAAAATAATAGATAAATAAAATGCATGTACAATGCCGATGGCCTTTTGGGTAGAAACATTAATCAAACGCCATTTTTCATTATATGGCGCAAAAGTAACGCGGGCAATGGCTCGGGCTAAAATTATCCATAATAAATATGATAAGAAACTACCCAAAACCGTCCCGAAAAAGCCATCATTAAAAATTTGCGAACCAATCATCCAAGCCAAAAACGCACCTATGATAAGTGATGGGATAACACCGTATGCGATGGCAACAAATATTGCCGCCGAAATTTTTTGTCCGTAACGCGGATTTTCAATGTCGGGACGATAGCCCCAGTTTTTCATAATCAGACGTCTTAAAAACAAACCAAGCCACAACGCACCGATCAAAACGATGAGAAAAGGTATAAGATAGCGAATGACAACACTACGATCAGTCGTATCAAGATTGTAATACCATTCAATCGGCGATAACGTGATTTCCCATGCAAAATGAATTAATCCGCGTATGGCGGCAATAAAATTCTGTGGTTCAATCAGGACAGACTGACGGTTGATGAGATTACCCAACAAGCGCTGATTACGCGAACTTAAAATCATCAAATTAAGCTCATCAATCTTAACTTGTAGAATATCGGCTTCGGCAATGCGGCCTTTTAATAACGCTAATTGATTTTTAAACTCTTGTCTTTTTTCTGCAATGACTTTTAGTTCCGTGGTGCCGTCGGTCGGTTCTTCCCCCAAAGCATCAAGTTGTTTTTGCACAAAGCGGACATCTCTTTCGTGTTCCTGTTTATATGAAGAAATACTGTTTGAAACCTGATATAAGAAGTTGGTATTTTCATCAATGTTTTGTAGGGTAAAATTATCACTCTGCAAATTTTGTTCAATATTGTTCAGCTGCTGTGTGATTTTGTTAAAATCAAGTTCAGTATCTGCGGCAAGCGCTTCCGAAAAACATAATGGCAAGAAGCACAAAGACAGCATAAAAATCAGTTTGCAGAGTTTGTTCATTTTATGTTTCCTTATAAAAATCAATGTTTCAACATATGTTTTAGCACATGAAAAGCATTTTTTGCCACGCTGGCGCGCAGATTGTCAGCCACGCACCAAAAGCTAAAGCCGTTTTCAACCGACAAATCCTGCCGCAAACGACTGACATATATATCGTCTTCACCCTGAACATCGTTTAAGCTGACATAACCGCCGTCAAGCTGCTTGTCAAAAACCACGATGCCTTTGGTTTCTTTCATCAACTGACGCACTTCGTCAACATCCACATCGGCGGCGCATTCGGCATTAACATACAAAGCCGCGCCGATAAAAGCCGGAACAAACGCACAGTTGGCATGCACTTTCATATTGCCGCCCAAAACTTTTTTGCTTTCGTCATTAATTGCTAATTCAACCTTGGTTTCTTCGCCGATAAATTCACCGACCTGCGGCAAAACATTAAACGCGATTTGTTTTTTAAAAACTTGCTCA
>CALXZI010000068.1 GCA_944393205.1 uncultured Alphaproteobacteria bacterium
TTCCAATCACCCCGAAAAACCCCCCCCCCAAACTCCAAAAAAAACGTATTTCCCCGTCATTCTAAACCGTTTTTTTTTTTTGCAATTTTAAAGAGTCTCGTGGGGATAAGTCGCAACCGGTAGGCGTGAAATTTTTTGTAATTATTCGTGTGTAGACTTTTTCTTGCGGGTTGTGTTACTTTTTTGACCAGAAGAATTTAATATGAAAGGAATAAAAAATGGCAAAAATTCATCCCTCGGCAGTAGTTGAAAATGGCGCACAAATCGCTGAGAGTGCGGAAATCGGTCCTTTTTGTTGGATTAGCTCGCGAGCAAAAATCGGTGAAAATGTTAAATTGTTGGCACGTGTCAGCGTGATGGGGAATACCACCATCGGTAAGGGGACAATTGTGTTTCCGGGGGCTTGTTTGGGCGGCGGACCACAAGACCACGGCAATGAATTTCAAGAAGAAGCAAAGTTGATTATCGGCAAAAATAATATTATTCGTGAGAATGTAACCATGCAATGCGGTACGCCGAAAGAGCATTTTACCACCACGGTGGGCGATAACGGCATGTTTATGGTTAATTCGCACGTGGCGCATGACTGTGTGGTCGGCAACAACGTTATTATGACCAACAACGCGGTTATCGGCGGCCATGTTCGTTTGGGCGATGGGGTTATTATCGGCGGCAACTCTGCCGTACATCAATTCTGTCGGATTGGCCGCAAAGCAATGATTGGCGGTATGAGCGGTGTGGCGCGCGATGTGATTCCGTTCGGTATGGTTACCGGCGACCGCGGAAAACTACGTGGATTAAATGTTATCGGGTTAAAACGCAGCGGTATTGATGAATCGGCGCTTAAGGCGGTGACGCGTGCTTATATGTTCTTGTTTAAGGGCAAAAACGGCACGTTTGAAGAACGCTTGGCCGAAGCGCGCGAAAAATATAAAGACAATGAAATGATTATGGAGCAAATTAAATTTATTGATGAAGCTTTGGAAAGCCGCCGCAATTTGATGACGGCCGAATAAAACTAAAACATCGTTTTAATAAAAAAACACCTTGCGTTTATGATAATGCAGGGTGTTTTTTTCAAAATCATAAACTTTTCCGTTCTAGATTGAGCAATAAAGATATGCAGAGTAGAAATTCTTTTTAATTTAGTTGAATTTTGGTCCAGACGAACAGAACGTTGCCGTCGTTTTCAACACCGGGGACATAAGCCGCCTGCACATCCAGTTTTTTGTAACCAAAGCCAAACATCGGTAGCGGCAGCGGAACAGGAATGTAGGCGTATTCGTGCCGTTGGGTCAAGCCCACCGTAAAACCGATGCCGGCGCGGAAATCCTTTTTCTGCCCGAAATACCAGTTTTTCATGAAAGCATAGCCGAACATGGTTTCCACATAATCGTTGGAATCAATAAAAGCCATGGCATATAAGGCGTGCCAGTCACCATCGGCATCATAACGCGAAACACCAAGCCCTGCGCCCCAAGGGTTTTCATTGTATTTATCAATATGTTCGTCATCGTAAGTCAGGCGGTTGTGCCAGGCATAAAGCGGTACATAAAGGTCATATTGACCGCCGTGCCATGTTTCGCTTAAGGTGTTTTTGATTTTTTCTTTCCAATCCGTGCCGTCGGTCTCGGCAGGTTCATCAGCAAACGCCATGAAAGGAAAGCATAACAATAACAACACAATCGTCCATATTTTTTTTGACATTTTTATATCCATAACTAATTCAGCATTCCCTTATGTTATAAGTAGGCATATGCAAATTACAAGTATTATTTAAAAGAATTTTGCATAAGTTGGATTGTATCCGTGATTTTACGTTCTGATATGTTTGAGGCGGTTATCGGCGGCAATCTTGTCAATTACGGCCTTAACAAAACGGTCAATGGCTTTGTTTTCGGAATAATCCGCCGGAGCAATCATATGCGCCCGACCGTCGCGGTTTAAGGAGCGGGCTTGTTCTTTGGTTCCGGTTTTATAAACCGCCAATGTGTGGCCGCCGGCTTTGTTTAACATTGCCATACAGGGAATGTCCGTGCTACCGTCGCCGATATAAATCATATTCTCAAACGGCATCGGGCGGCAAGCTTTGTCTACATGGCGGTTAACGCCCTCGGTGTCGGTGACGTCTAGGCAACCTTTGTTGATGCGGAACAAATACTGGGTTTTGGAAGTGTAATTTAAGATGATTGCCGGCCAGACCGCGGCGTCGTTTTCATCATATAAAAAACTTGAGGCAAAAATCTCGGTAAATTTGCCTGCAATGGCGGTTCCTTCAAGCATTTCTTTTAAGCCGGAAGAAATGATGTAATGTTGCAGGTTGATGCCGCAGGAAAGCGCATAAGCGTTGATGCGGTCAAACCATTGTTCTACGCCTTTGTAGAGCTTGATATTGTGTCCGTAGGCCATAAAATCTTCCCGCGTAATCGGCAGATTGCGTTTGCAGGATTCATCAATTGTGACTTTCATATAGGCTAAAATGTCATCCATCTTTTTTTGTTTGGCTAATCCGTTGGCGGTCTTCCAAAACTCGTCGGCAGTCATTCCGAGTTTTTTGATAAAACTGTATTCTTGCATATTTCCCGGCGATAAGGTGCCGTCAAAATCATAGCAAATTGCCATCGGAATAAGATTTTTGCGCATTTTATTTTCCTTTAAATATTAGTCTTTGGTATCATAACGTTAAAAACAGTGTGTTGGCAACAAAAATTTTCTTGACCTTTGGATTTGCATCGTGTAAATACAATTCACAAGTTTTAAGAGGCATGAAAATTGTTTGACGGTTTTCAATTTTTAAGAGTTGGAAAGAAGTTATAAAAGAGTAGATATGGAGAGAGGCTTAAGCGGTTTAATTTGAGCGGTCTTGGAATCGCAGATGGCCGCAGGCCTAAACTGTCGTGGGAACGCTTGTTAAAGCGTTTGACGGTTTTCAGCTTTTGAGAGATGGAAAGAAGTTATAAAAGAGTAGATATGGAGAGAGGCTTAAGCGGTTTAATGCAGCGGTCTTGGAATCGCAGATGGCCGCAGGCCTAAACCGTCGTGGGAACGCTTGTTAAAGCGTTTGACGGTTTTCAGCTTTTGAGAGATGGAAAGAAGTTATAAAAGAGTAGATA
>CALXZI010000069.1 GCA_944393205.1 uncultured Alphaproteobacteria bacterium
CTTTTAACATCAGATATTCAAACGTGATATAACGGCTACCGTCATTGCTTTGATATTCCTGACAGGCTTTCAAGATTTCTTCTATCGGGTAGCGGTCGTTAATCGGCATAATTTTTGAGCGGATTTGATTGTTCGGCGCATGCAGTGAAACCGCCAAGCGTACGCCTGTCGCCTGCAAAACCGGCACAATTTTCGGCGCAATGCCGGAGGTTGACATTGTTACTCGGCGTCGGGATATCGCTATACCCTCGCAATCGGTTAAAATATTTAAGGCTTTTATCACATTATCAGGATTATGTAGCGGTTCGCCCATACCCATCACAACAATATTTGACAAATAGCGTGTTTCATCAGTCGGACTCGGCCATTCGCCATATGTATCGCGCGCCACCATAAATTGACCGACAATTTCACCGGCTGTTAAATTGCGAGTCAGCTTTTGGCTGCCGGTGTGGCAAAACCGACAACCGACAGCACATCCCACTTGCGTGGATATACAAATGGTGCCGCGGTCTTCTTCCGGAATATAAACCATTTCTACGCGTTGGCTGTCATTAAATTCCAAAAGCCACTTGCGGGTTTTGTCTTTAGAGAGCTGTTCGGCAACAATTTTCGGGCGGGTTATGGTAAAATTATCTTTTAGTTTTTGCCGCAAATCTTTAGAAAGATTGCTCATCTTCTCAAAATCCGTCTCGCCCCGAAAATACAGCCATTGCCATAGTTGCTTGGCGCGAAAAGGTTTTTCACCCATTTGGATTAATTTTTCTTGGATTTCGGTTTTGCTTAAACCGATTAGCTCTGTTTTTTCCGTCATTATTTTTTACCGCATTTGGCGCTGATGGCTTTATAAGCGCGGGTAAAACCCGAAAGCGAATACGTGTCTTTGGTTTTGGTGCCGCGAGAAGAGACGCCATCAACAATCATACGTTGCCCTCGTTTCATGGCGGCGACCAAGGCTTTATCGTCTTTTTCGGTATAAGTCCAAGCCTTGTCTTCATCGGTAAAAAATTTATCAAACGTTTGGGTGCCGATTTTGACCGTCACTTTAGAACCTTGTTTATATGTATAACCTGCTACCAAATTAAATACGTCAAAACTATTTTCCCCCGGACGGTGCGTCACAACCGCATAAATATCGCCGCGGCGCGTATATTTACCTTCATCACGGCGGGGCGTAGACGCCATATAACAGACATTTTTACCGTTTTCTTTATAAGTATAGGCCACCCAATCGCCATATTCGCCAATCAGGCGCGGCGCTTCCATGGCATACGCTTCGTTTGCAAACAAAAAAACAGCTAAAAATAAATACTTATACATTTTAAGATACCCACATTTCTTGTTTTCATTAAAAATATTGATTGCATTATAAATTTAAACTGTTAAAAGAAAGCAAATATTTAAATCTTTTTGAGGTTTTAAGTATGATCAGGCCGGAATATCTTGATATTAACAAAATCATTACCGACAAAAGCATTTTAACATTGTTCCGTGCTGTGGAAAATCATGGCGGAATTTTGCGTTTTGTCGGCGGCGCCGTGCGTGATGTTTTGGCAGGGTTAAAAGGCTTTGAGCTTGATTTGGCAACGGATTTGACCCCTGATGAACTGGTTGAGGCTTGCCAAGATGCCGGTTTGAAAACAGTGCCTATCGGTATAAAATTTGCCACCACCGGTGTGGTTATCAACAATAAAGTGGTGGCGGTTTCCTCTCTTTATAAGGTGCGAAACGGTTATGCCTTAACTTCTGATTTTGAGTTTACCGACGATTGGCTTGCCGATGCCTCCAAGCGTGATTTAACCATTAATGCGGTTTATGCCGATGAACACGGCAATGTTTTTGATTATTACAACGGCATTTCCGATTTGGAGCAAGGGATTATTCGTTTTATCGGCAATCCGGAAGAAAGAATTAAAGAGAACCATATTCGTATCATGCGGTTTTTCCGTTTTTATTCCATTTTCGGCAAGACCAATCCGGATATAAAATCTTTGAAAGCTTGCGTAGAAAATCGCGATTTGCTCAAAGATGTGGCGATTGAACAAGTGCGGGACGAGCTTTTTAAAATTTTACTGACACCTAACATTGTCAACACTCTACGCATTATTTTTGAAAATGATATATTAAGTTATATTTTGCCGACTTCCGAACATTTGGATGATTTGCAGGCCTTGTCCGACCTTATCTTGCAAAATAATTTGGAGGCAGATGCTTTAAGACGGCTTTACATTATGTATCGTCCGGATGAAACATTGGCGGAAAATCTGGCCATGCGTCTGCACTTGGCAAAAGAACAGAAAAACCGACTCGTAACTTGGGCAAAGCATGATTTTGACTGTCGGCAAGCACTTGATGAAAACACTTTAAAACAAGCTGTTTATTTGCATGGCAAGCAATTTTGCAAAGATAAAATTTTGTTTGATATTGCGCAAAACAAAATCCAAGATTTTCCATTGGCACAGATTTTTGCCCGCATTGATAATATAGAAATTCCACAATTTCCAATATCCGGCGCCGACTTGATTGAAATGGGCATTCCTGACAAAGCAAAAATCGGCAAACTGCTCGGAATTTTAAAAAACGAATGGTTGCAAAGCGGTTTTTCATTAACGTACAAGCAACTGGCCGAAATCGCCAAAACTTTTATTAAAGAATAAATAAAATCCTTTCTTTTGTTATTGCAAATTTAAAAGAATCAAGCTATAATATTAAATGACGTAATATAAAGTGTGAGGATTTTATTATGTACAAATTTATACTATCCCTGTTTTTCGGGCTGGTTATTTCTGGCTCGGCGAACGCTTTGACATGCCAAAACGATTACAGCGGCGATGACGGCTGTGCGAACAACGCGCAGGCTGCCGGTGACTGTGA
>CALXZI010000070.1 GCA_944393205.1 uncultured Alphaproteobacteria bacterium
TGGCTGGGGTGGCTGGATTCGAACCAACGAATGTCGGCACCAAAAGCCGATGCCTTACCACTTGGCGACACCCCAATCTTTTAAGGCATGCGCTATATGTAGAATAAAAAAATATTAAATGCAAGAACTTTTTTTATTGAAGTTTTATTTTTTATAATTCGGATTGGATAGTAAGGTTAATTTTGGTTTTGTTTAACTTGGTGTTTGTTCTTATAAAAATTGAAGCGCATCAAACGCATAAGAAGAATTATTTATAGTTTTTACCAAAAATAAAGAATAGTTTGATAGCCTTGCACATTATAGTTTTTACGCGGGAGAAAGCGATGTTGCTTTTGAAACATTTACCGATGCATTCGTTTAATGAAAATATTGCTTATGTTAACAAAGAATGCACAGTCTATAAAGTTGATGATATCAAAACAATCACACGGGTAGAAATTCATGGTGGCGCCGTTCCGATAGGTGCTTTTTTGAATGTTGTGGAAGATAGACGTTTGGTTAAGCCTGGTGAATTGGCATTAAATACGGAAGCGTTTCGGGCGCTGGGGTTGCCGGAAGGTGCGCGGGTATCATTGATGTTGACAGAAAAACCGCAAAGTTTGTCTTTTGTACGTAAAAAAATTCGCGGCAATGTGTTGGGTTTGGCGGAGTGCCAAGCAATCATCAATGATATCAAAATGCACCAATATGCCAATATTGATGTGGCGGCTTTTTTGACGGCTTGCCATTCTTTTTTTACGCCAACAGAAGCTGTGGCCTTAATTAAAGCATTAACGACAGAGCGTAATCTTTATTGGGACGAAGAAGATATTGTGGTGGATAGTTGTTGTTTGGGTAATGTTCCAGGGAGTAATACAGATTTGGCAGTAACGGCGATTGTGGCAGCGTATGGTTTACCAATGCCCAAGATAACGGCGCCTGAAACCGATGCCATAAATATTATGCGTATGTTTGCCGAAGTTGATAAAAAAGCTGTTGAAGTGCAGAAAATAATTAAAGATGTCCGCGGTGCTATCGTGAGTGATAATGTATTGCCGATATATAAAAGTTTATCGGTATTGCGCTCGGTTAATCGTTATCTTGATTTGGATGATGAAATTTTTGCAGCGGTAGAAATGTTGGCAGAGAAGATAGCAGCCGGTGTAACACATTTGGTGGTTGATGTTCCGGTAGGACCGAATGCGTTGGTCAAAAGTGCCCGCCGCGCCGTTTATTTGCGTAAATTTTTAGAAAATGCCGGTGATTTGCTGGGGATTCGCGTTGATGTGGTTGTTACTGACGGAAGAGAACCTGTTGGAGCTGGTGTCGGACCGTTATTAGAAGCGCGTGATGCTATGCAGATATTGCGAAATAAAGAAAACGCGCCTCAAGATTTAAAAGAAAAAGTACTGTTTTTGGCCGGACGAATTTTGGAATTTGATCCCAAACTGCGCGGCGGGCAGGGGTACAATGCCGCTAAAGAAATTTTGATGTCCGGTCGGGCACTGGAAACTTTTGAACGAATGGTTGCCGTACAAGGAAAAACAAGTCCGGCTGATTTGGGCGCTTTGACACATGATGTCTTGGCGCCGATAAGCGGAAAAATAACGGAAATCAATCATAAAATTCTGCGAAAAATCGGGATTTTCGCAGGAATGAATCAGTATGCCGGTGCAGGCGTGTACTTGATGAAAAAGACCGGCGACAAAATTGCCAAAGGCGATGTTTTGTATCGGATTTATGCTTGTGATGCCGGTACTTTGTCTTTAGCAAACTCTTTTGCCGAAGCGGATAACGGTTATGAAATCAGCCGAGATGCTCACTGATGTTTTCTTATAATCAGCTGTTTATATAAACGCTGAACCAAATACCGCAGGTTTTAGAATCTTTGCAAAACTGGCAGGCTTCGTGTATGTCGGCTATGGAAGCTTGTGCCAAACATTTTCTATTTGTGTTGCAATATTTTTTACCATAAAAGCTGTTGCTGTAAGAACCTCCAGAAACATTTTCAACGGATTTATAGACGACAATGCGGAATAAATCATCGGCAAAGCCTTGGGCTGTTTGATAAATATTTTGGCACACTTCAAATGCGGCGCTGGTATCAATGACATAATTTATACCAATGGAAGACAAGGTGCCGTCATTTTGCAAGCCGTTGCTTGTTATATTAATTCGGTTGTTAAAAACATCATAAAGATAGTTCGTATCCCCTTTATCCATATTCTCCGGAATCAAACCAAGTTTGATAAAAAAACTATTTAAATTGCTGAAAGTTGTAATGTTTTGGAATTCATGACGATATTGAATAATAGCGGCTGTTAAAGTATTAAGTTGTTCGGTTTGCTTATTAAGTTTATATTTCATCATCGCTTTGGAATATCCACTGATAGCCCCGACCGAAAGTACACCAATAATTGCCAGTACCCCCAACATCTCCACCATGGAACGCCCGCATAATGGCACATCTGCTTGCCTTCTTCTCGCTCGTGTACCGCTTTTGTACACGTCGCTCAAACAAGGCTTCGCATCTGCACCATTCTTCGGTCGTTCGTTTCTACCGGAAGAAATTGTGTATAACGGCACATCTAAAGCGCTTTTACGCGAAGTCGAAAAATTCACGTACGTCTTATGTAC